>JAJYIN010000070.1 GCA_021790075.1 Actinomycetes bacterium
CATCGAGATGGCCGCCGCCGGCATGCCCCGGCACGACATGGCCCGTTTCGGTATGGAGGTGTTCCGGGCCACGCCCCGGCAGGCCGACGTGATGATCATCTCCGGCACCATCACCGACAAGATGGCCCCCGTGCTCGTCCACCTCTACCACCAGATGGCGGAGCCGCGCTGGGTGATCGCCATGGGCGCCTGCGCTTCTGGCGGCGGCATGTTCTGGGACTCCTACAACGTCGTCCAGGGCGCCGACCTGCTGGTGCCGGTTGACATTTACATCCCCGGCTGCCCGCCGCGGCCGGAAGCGCTCATCTACGGCATGCAACAGCTGCAGCAGAAGATCAAGCACCAGACCCAGGCCGGGCTGGCCCGCCGCCTGGCCGCGGCCACCATGGTCAAATACGACCCTGAGCCGGCCAGTGGCAACGGCAACGGAGGCGGGCAGTGAACACGGAAAGCCCGGTCATGGATGCATACGAGGCCGCCGAGCACGCCGAAACGCTGCTGGGAGGCCTGGCCCGGGATGTGCGCGTTCTCAAAGGGAGCGTCGTCATCGCCCTGGGGGCGGCGGACCTGCCGGAAGTCGGGATGCGTCTGCGTGATGACTCCCGGCTCTCCCTCAAGATGCTGACCCTGGTGGGCGGCATCGACCGGGAGGACACGATGGAAGTGGTTTACGTCCTGCGCTCGATGGAGCAGCCGGTAGTGGTGGAGCTGAGGGCGGCAACCGGCAGGCTGGAGCCCGAGGTTCCCACCGTCACGGGCGTCTGGGGCACGGCCAACTGGCATGAGCGCGAAGCTTTCGACATGCTCGGCATCAGGTTTGAGGGTCATCCCGACCTGCGGCGCATCCTCACCCGCGATGATTTCGATCTGTTTCCCCTGAGGAAGGATGTGCAGCCGCGCCGGGTGCCGCGTGAGGAGTGGAAATTCGAGGGCGTCGGGCCGGCAGTCAGGCTGCCGGAAGAACCCGACCGGTCCCAGAGATCCTGAAAGACAGCAGAGGCATGAACAACAACCCATGAGCGACAACATCACCGACATAGACGTCAGCAGCCTGCAGCCGGCCATGGAAGAACCGCTCATGACCGGTTACGAGCAGCCCGTCTTCCGGCTGGAAGAGATGATCATCAACATGGGGCCGCAACACCCGTCCACCCACGGGGTGCTGCGCCTGGTGGTGCATCTGGACGGCGAGCTGGTGATCAACGTCGACCCGGTGATCGGTTACCTGCACCGGGGGATGGAGAAGCTGGCCGAGAACCGCACCTACCTGCAGTTCCTGTCGATGGCCAGCCGCCTCGACTACCTCTCCGGCATCTTTATGGAATGGCCGTATGTCATGTGCATCGAGAAGCTGATGGAGATCGAGGTGCCGCCCCGCGCCGAATACCTGCGGGTGATCGTCGGCGAGCTGAACCGCATCATCAGCCATCATATGTCATATGGCGACTTCCTCCTCAACCTGGGGGCCGGCACCCCCTTCTTCTGGGCGTTCCGCGACCGCGAAACGGTGATGGACATGCTGGAGATGCTGACCGGACAGCGGATGATGTATAACTACATGCGCATCGGCGGCGTCCGTTACGACATGACCGACGGCTTCGAGGAAGCCTGCCGCCGGTTCATCAAGGATTTCCCGCCCAAGATCGACGAGTACGAGAAGCTGGTGACCGATAACGAGATCTTCCTTTCCCGCACGCTGGGCCTGGGGGCCATCACCCCGGAGGAAGCGCTTGACTACGGGCTTTCCGGCCCCAACATCCGCGCCACCGGCATCCCCTGGGACCTGCGCCGCCAGCAGCATTATTCCGTCTACGACGATTTTGACTTCGAGATACCGCTGGGCAGAAACGGAGACAGCTTCGACCGGTACAAATGCCGTATCGAGGAGATGCGCCAGTCCCTGCGCATCATCGAGCAGGCCCTGGACGGTATCCCCGGCGGCCCCGTCAACGTGAAGATGCCGCCGGTGCTGAGGCCGCCTGCGGGCGAGGTCTTCTGCGCTGTGGAATCGCCCCGGGGAGAATGGGCCGACTACCTGGTTTCTGACGGCGGCCTCAGGCCTTACCGCCTCAAGATGCGCGACCCCAGCTTCGTAGCCATCTCGGCGCTGCCGCGCATCCTGCCCGGCCACAAGATCGCGGACGTCATCGGCATCGGCGGCAGCCTCGATCTGATCATGGGGGGTGTTGACCGGTAACGATGACGGTAGTCACATTCATCATTCACTTTGTGCTCATCTTCATCCTGGCCCTGGGAATCATGGTGCTGAGCGCGCTCATCTTCCCGTTCGCGATGCGGCGCATCTGGGGGTTTATAGGCGACCGCTACGGCCCCAACCGGGTCGGCCCCCAGGGGCTCCTGCAGCCGTTTGCCGATGGGCTCAAGCTCTTCATCAAGGAAGACATCACGCCCTCGAAGGCCAACCGGGTCCTGTTTGCGATGGCGCCGGCGATCACGTTCATCACGCCCATGCTCACGGTGATGGTGATTCCTTTCAGCCCCGGCTTCACCATCGCCAACCTGAACGTGGGCCTGCTCTACCTGGTGGCCGTGGGCTCCTTCAGCATTCTGGGCCTGCTGCTGGCGGGGTGGGCGTCACATAACAAGTATTCGCTGCTGGGAGGATTGCGGTCGGTCGCCCAGATGGTCTCCTACGAGATACCGCTGATCCTCAACATCATCATCATCGGCATGCTGGTTGGCTCTCTCAGTCTCGACGACGTCGTGGGCTCCCAGGGAAAAGTCTGGTACATCGCCGTGCAGCCGCTGGCGTTCCTGGTCTTCCTCATCGCCGGCATGGCCGAGCTCAACCGCACCCCCTTCGACCTGCCCGAGGCGGAGTCGGAGCTGGTGAGCGGTTATATGACCGAATATGGCGGGCTCCGCTTCGCCCTTTTTGCCGCCTTCATCGAATGGGGGGAAGTGGCGGTGTGGAGTATGGCTACCTCGGCTCTTTTCCTGGGCGGCTGGCGGGGACCGTTCGGAGGCAACGCGGGCTGGCTGGTGCTGAAGGTGCTGGTGATGGCATTCTTCGTCATCTGGGTCTACGCCACCTTCCCGCGCCTACAGGTTGACCAGCTGATGGCCTTTGCCTGGAAAGTGCTGATCCCCATCAGCCTGGTGAACCTGGGCGCCACCGGCCTGTTCATCATCCTGATGCCGGACAACTTCCTGCTGCCCATCGCCGCCTTCAGCTGGGTGTCGGTGGTGCTGCTGGTGGCCCTGTTCCCCGGCCTCCTCAGGAAAGCGCTGCTGCGCAAGCGGCTCAGGCAAATGGAAAACTTCAAACTGGAAACGACGGAAGCGTGATCGGGCTTCTCAAAGGCCTGTCGGCCACGATCAGCCACCTGCTCACCAAAAAGGTGACGGTGCAGTATCCCGATGAACGTCCCCGGCTGCCGCAGCGCAGCCGCGGTCTCATCCGCCTGCGCTTAAAGGATGACGCCACGACGCCGCGCTGCATCTCCTGCACATTCTGCGAGCAGGTCTGCCCGGCGGTGGCCATCAAGGTCGTTTACGACTACAAGCAGCCGGACGGCGTCTGGAGCCTGGACGCGGGCGCCGGCCCTATGCTGTCGTTCCAGAACCAGGGCGAGCGGCCGCTGGGACTGGCCCAGTGGCCCCAGGATGAAGCAGCCGGGGCCATGCCCGTACGGGGCGGCTGCCTCGCCAGCGCCCTGCTCGACGCCGGCGAGCTGACCGAGCAGACCCTGACTCGGACGGCCCTCGCCAGCGGCGTCTGGCTGAGCCAGGTCTTCGGCGTCGCCACTTTTTACGACCAGCTGGGCCCGGGGACAACGACCCTCGAAGCTGCCGCAGAGATGCCCGAGGCGCAAACAGCCATGGAAGGATGCCCGGCGATTCTGCTCGGGAACCACGGGGTGGTCGACCCCGAGAGCATCGATGCCTACGCGGCCGCGGGCGGCTACAAGGGCGTCACCAGGGTGCTGACGGAGATGTCACCGGCGGAAGCGGTGGAAGAAATCGCCCTTAGCGGCCTCCGGGGGCGTGGCGGTGGCGGTTTCCCCACCGGGCGAAAATGGCAGGTGGCCCGCGAGACCGAAGCGCCGCGCCGCTATGTCATCTGCAACGCCGGCGAGGGCGATCCGGGAGCTCTCAAGGACCGCTCGCTGCTGGAGAACAACCCCCATGCAGTCATCGAGGGAATGATTTTCGCCGGCTATGCGGTCGGCGCTTCCGAAGGGTTCATCTTCATCAGCGCCGAGAACGCGCTCGCGGTGGAACGAATCCGCCGCGCCGTCGACCAGGCCGAAGACCGCGGCTTCCTGGACGAGGAGCTGCCCGGCACCGACTTTTCCTTTTCCATCAAGGTGGTGGCTGTGCCGCGCGCCGGCGCCGGCGGGGAAGAGACTGCCATGATCGCCGCCCTGGAAGGCAAACGCCCCATGAGCCGGGTGCGTCCGCCTTACCCGGCCGAGCGGGGACTTTTCGGCATGCCCACGGTAGTGGACAACGCCGAGACGCTGGCCTGCATCCCCTGGATCATCAACCACGGCGCCCGCGCTTTCCAGCAGGTAGGAGCCGCCAATGCTCCCGGCACCAAACTCTATTCCCTTTCAGGGACGGTGGCCCGTCCCGGGCTTTATGAGGCCACCCTCGACACCAGCCTCAAGCGACTTGCCACGGAAGGAGCGGGCGGGTTCAGCGGGGAGCCCAAGGCGGCCCTGGTGGGCTCCGCCGGCGGCGGCTTCCTGACGCCTGGGCTTTTTGACATTCCGCTTGATTTTGATTCCCTGCGCGAAGCCGGCGGCGATCTCAGCTCCGGCGCCATCGAGGTGCTGGGCGCGGATGCGTGCATTGTCGACAAGGTGCGTGAGGGCCTGGCTTTAGCCTCGGCCCAGTCCTGCGGCAAATGCGTTCCCGGCCGCGCCGGCACCAGGCGCCTGCTCGACATCGTGGAACGCCTCTGCTCGGGCCGGGGCAGCGAGGGAGACATCGAACTGGCCGCCGGCCTGGCCCAGGACATCGCCGACGGCGCCCTCTGCGGCCTCTGCCGCGGCGCCGTCAGGCCCCTGATGACCGGTCTCAAATTCTTCCCTGACGAATTCAACGAACATGCGGCGGGTCATAGCTGCGCCGCCGGAAAGTGCGGGATGCATTGAGCGATGGTTCAACAGACATCCCTGTGCTTGGCTATTACCTGGCAACGGAAAGAAAGTGCGGGATGCATTGAGTGACGGCAAGACCGACAGGCCCATGACGCTGCCCCCGGTAAGGGTGTCCGGAACCGGCGCCCTGGTGTCCCTGACCATCGACGGTCAGGAAGTGTTGGCCCGCGAAGGCGACACCATCCTGGAGGCGGCCAAGTCGGTGAAGATAAAGATTCCCCACCTGTGCATCCTCAAGGGGCTGGAGCCCTTTGGCGGCTGCCGGGTCTGCGTCGTGGAGGTGGAAGGCGAGGAGCGGCCGTTGCCGTCGTGCGCCACCTATGTCGCCGAGGGCATGCGGGTGACCACCAGGAGCGAGAAGCTCGAGCGGCTGCGGAAAACCTACCTGGAGCTGCTGCTCTCGGACCACAATGCCTACTGCCTGCCGCCCTGCAAGTACGGCTGCCCCACCAACGTGGACATCCCCGGCTTCATCGGCCTGCTGGCGAGCGGGGACTATGAGGGCTCCCAGCGGGCGCTCAAGGCCAACCTGCCCTTCCCGGCCACCGTCGGCCGCGTCTGCCCGCACCCCTGCGAGCAGAACTGCCGCCGCAGCGAGGTGGATGAGGCCATCTCCATCCGGCTGTCACACCGCTGGGTGGGCGACGTCGCCATCGAAAAAGGTTATCACCCGGAGGAGCCCGAGCCTCCCACCGGCAAGAAGGTGGCGGTGATCGGCGCCGGGCCTGCCGGCCTTACCAATGCCTATTACCTGGCCCTCAAAGGCCACGCCGTGACCATCTTCGAGGCCCTGCCCGACACCGGCGGCATGCTCCGCTATGGCATCCCCGAATACCGGCTGCCCAAGAAGGTGCTGGCCGCCGAGCTCAAGCCGCTCTGGGAGATGGGCGTCGAGCTGAAGACCCGCATGGCCCTCGGACCCGATTTCTCCCTCGAGGACCTGCTGGGGGAAATGGGCTTCGATGCCGTCTTCCTGGGAATCGGCGCCCACGAGAGCCGCGCCATGCGGGTGGAGGGGGAAGATTTACAAGGTGTTATACCTGTGGTGGAATACCTGCGGGAAGTGGCCCTGGGCAACCCGCCCGAAATCGGCGACAGGGTGGCGGTCATCGGCGGCGGCTTCTCCGCCATGGACGCCGCCAGGGTCTCGCGGCGCCTGGGCTCCAGCGAGGTGACGGTGCTTTACCGCCGCACCCAGAAGGAGATGCCCGCCCACGAGCTGGAGGTCACCGACGCCATGGAAGAAGGCGTCAAGTTCACCTTCCTGGTCGCCCCCGTGAAAGTCGAGGGCGAGAACGGCAAGGTCACCGGCATCGTCTGCCAAAAGATGGAGCTGGGCGAGCCGGACGCCAGCGGCCGCCGCCGGCCGGAGCCAGTGGCCGGTTCCGAGTATGTCATCCCCGTGGACACGATCATCCCGGCAATCGGCCAGATGCCCATGCTCACTTTCCCGCGCAAGGAAACCGGGGAAGAGTGTTCCTTCCTGCCGGAAGAATCGCAGGTGGTCTGCACCAAGTGGCAAACGGTGGAAACCAATCCCAAAACATACCAGACCAGCCGTCCCCAGGTCTTTGCCGCCGGCGACGCCGTCACCGGCGCCGCCACAGTCGTCGAGGCCATCGGCGCCGCCAAGAAGGCGGCCTGGGCCATGGACGCCTTCCTTAAGGGAGAGGACATGGAGGCCTACGAGGCCGGGCTGCCCGAGTATGACAAGCCGCCCATGATCTCCATCCCTGCCTACCGGAAAGAAAAGGAAGAGCGGCAGATGACGCCGCAGCTGGAAGTGAGGGAGCGTGAAGGCAATTTCCTGGAGATCGACCGCGGCTTCTCCGAGAACGCCGTCGGATTGGAAGGCCGCCGCTGCCTGCAGTGCATCTGCGAAGGGGTAGAGACCTGCAAGCTGAGGCGCTACAGCATCGCCGCCGGGCTGATGCGGGGCGAAGCCAACCGCTTTGAGGGCCCGCAGCACCTGTACGGGCGCGACACCAGCCACGCCTTCATCCAGCGCGACCCCAACCGCTGCATCGACTGCGGCCGCTGTATCCGTGTCTGCAAATACTGGACCGGCTCCGGCGTCTATGACTTCACCGGCCGCGGCCCGGAAACCATCGCCACACCACCTTTTGACCGATCGCTCAACGAGACCGACTGCGTTTCCTGCGGCCGCTGCGCCACTTATTGCCCCACCGGGGCCCTCTACATGAAAGAGCGCCGGCTTTCCAACTGGCATCTTGATACTTCCCGCTGTATATTTTGCGCTGACTGCGTGGAGGTCTGCCCGGTGGAGTCGCTGGCGATCACACCGGCCTTCGAGCTGGCCACGGCCAGCCACGGCGAGCTGCACTGCAACCTGCTGGAGAAGGCGCGCGGCTCCGACCTCGAGCCCCAAAGCACCTGCGAGACGGACCACGCCGCCAAGCCGGATCAGGACCACTCGGCCAAGGAGTACCAGCGCCAGCCCGCCCAGCCCGCCACCGAGCCCGCCGCTCGGCCCGCCGCGGAACCTGCGCCGGCAGCGGCAGCCGCTCCGGCCGGCGAGCCGCAAACGAAACCGGAAGAGGAGGCCGGGTGAACGAGTTTTCCAGCGCCGCTTTTTACCCGGTAGCCGTCATGGTGCTGGCCGCCGCCGTGCTGGTGGTGTCATTCAAGAACCTCATCTACAGCGCCCTGGCGATGATCGCCTGCTTCGCCGGCGTGGCGGCGCTGTTCGTGCTGCTGCACGCTGAGCTGCTGGCCTCGGCCCAGATTCTGCTATATGTGGGCGCCATCTCCATCCTCATCCTGTTCGCCATCATGCTTACCCGCAACCGCGGCGGCGAGGTGAAGCTGTTCTTCCATCAACAGGCCTGGATGGCGATTCCGGTGGTGGCGATTGTGGGGCTGATCCTGATAATCGTGATCGGCTCGGCCCATTACAACGCCGCCGACACCGCCCAGAACCCAGGCACCAAGGACCTGGCCAGCATGCTCTTCAACCAGTATGCTTTCCCGTTCGAGCTCGTCTCCCTGGTCCTGCTGGTCGCCATTGTGGGCGCCATCCTGCTGGCCAAGAAAGAGAAGATCAAGTGACGCCGCTGCAACATTACCTCGCCCTGTCCGTGGCGCTGTTCTGTATCGGCGCCTGGGGGGTGCTGGCCCGCCGCAACATCATCGTGGTGGTCATGTGTCTGGAACTGATGCTCAACGCCGTCAACGTCGCCCTGGTGGCTTTCTCCAATTATTCGCAGGTCATCCCGGGGCGGGGCGAAGTCTTTGTCTTTTTCGTTCTGGGAGTGGCGGCGGCCGAGGTGGCCGTCGGCCTCTCCATCGGTATCGCCATGTACCGCCTGCGGGAACGCCTGAAAGTCGATGAGCTCGACGAGATGAAGGGATAGCTTGAACAAGACAGCCGTCATCCTGATACCGCTGCTGCCGCTGGCCTCCTTCCTGTTCACGGGGCTGCTGGGACGCCGCTGGCTCAGGGAAAAGGCCCATTACGTCTCGGTGGCCTCAGTGGCCATCTCCTGGGCGCTCTGCATGTACGTGTTTATCCAGGTGGAACGGGGACAGACGCTCAACTGGCAGATCTATTCCTGGATCGCCGCCGGCAGCTTCAAGATCGACATCGGCGTCCTGGTGGATCAGCTCACCGCCGTCATGCTGCTGGTGGTCTCCACCGTCGGCTTCATGGTGCACGTCTACTCGATCGGCTACATGCACGGCGACAGCGGCTACTACCGCTTCTTCGCCTACCTCAACCTGTTCATGTTCTCCATGTTCATGCTGGTGCTGGGCAATAACTTCCTGCTCCTCTACGTTTTCTGGGAAGCGGTCGGCCTGTGCTCCTACCTGCTGATCGCCTTCTGGTTCCCCAAGCTGAGCGCATCCCAGGCAGGCATGAAGGCCTTCCTGGTCAACCGCGTGGGAGACTTCGGCTTCAGCCTCGGCATCATGCTCATCTTCGTAACCCTGGGAACGCTTAGCTTCCAGGGAGTCTTTGGCTCGGTGGGAAGCATCGGCGGCGGCACGCTGACGGCCATCTGCCTGCTGCTGTTCATGGGGGCCATGGGCAAGAGCGCCCAGTTCCCGCTGCACGTCTGGCTGCCGGACGCCATGGAGGGCCCCACGCCGGTCAGCTCCCTCATCCACGCCGCCACCATGGTCAACGCCGGCGTCTACATGGTCGCCCGCTGCAGCCCCCTGTTCGCCGGTTCCCACACCGCGATGGTGGTGGTTTCCGGAGTGGGCGCCTTTACCGCTCTTTTTGCCGGCACCATCGCCGTCACCCAAAACGACATCAAGAAGGTGCTGGCCTATTCCACCGTCAGCCAGCTGGGCTACATGTTCCTGGCCCTGGGGGTGGGCGCCTGGACTGCGGCCATCTTCCACCTGCTGGCCCACGGATTCTTCAAGGGCCTCCTGTTCCTCTGCTCGGGCGCCGTCATCCATTCGCTGGCCGGCGAGCAGGACATGCGCAACATGGGCGGCCTCAGGAAGAAGACCAAGATCACCTACTGGACCTTTGTCATCGGTGCCCTGGCGATTTCGGGCTTCCCGGGCTTCTCCGGCTTCTTCAGCAAGGACGCCGTGCTTTCCGGCGCCTTCGAGCACGGTTACCTGATCTTCTGGATCATGGCGGTAATCACCGTGTTCCTGACCGCCTTCTA
>JAJYIN010000071.1 GCA_021790075.1 Actinomycetes bacterium
ACCGGCAATTATATTGCAGCCGGGAATGATATGTTCAACCGGTGATAAAACCCCTGCAAAAAAATGGTATGGTGTCCCCGAGTTTCCTCGGTTTGGAGTAGATTTCTGGTGAGGCAATTCGCCCATTTGACTCCCGCCCCATGCGTCCGATAAACTGTGCAGCAGCAAGCAAGCACCCTTTAATCACGCCCAGAGAGGCTGACAAGGGAGAGACGTTGAGCCTGTTTCCAGGAACATTCCTCTTGAGCCGCCGGCGCGTGTCCCACAGGACCCGCGTGTGAGCGGCGTTTTTTCTAGAGAAATAGTCCCCGCCGACCAGCTTGGACGGACCATCGTCCGCATCGCTCACGAGATCCTGGAAAGGGACCAGGGCCTGGAGCAGCTGGCCCTCGTCGGCATCCTCACCCGCGGCGCCCATCTGGCACGGCGGCTGGCACGCCTCATGGAAGAATTCTCCGGCTACGAGATCCCCGTAGGCGAGCTCGACATTTCGCTCTACCGTGATGACGTGGCCGCGCGCGGCAGCCTCACGGTGCGGCCCAAGCTGCTGCATCCGGAGGTGCGCGGCACCAACCTTCCCTTCGGAATCGACGGCCGCACCATCGTGCTGGTGGACGACGTCCTGTTTACCGGGCGCACCATCCGCGCCGCCATCGACGCCCTCTTCGACTACGGCCGCCCGTCACGCATCCAGCTGGCGGTGCTGGTCGACCGCGGCCACCGCGAGTTGCCCATCCGGCCGGACTATGTGGGCAAGAACCTGCCCACGGCCCACGGCGAACGCATCAATGTCCTCCTGGAAGAAGTTGACGGGGTGGACGAAGTAGTACTGGAGGCGGTGGAAGAATGAACTGGCATCTCCTTTCCATGAACGACCTGTCCCGCGACGAGATCGAGTCGGTGCTGGCGACGGCCCGCAAGGATTTCCTCGAACTCTCCAAGCGCGACATCAAGAAAGTGCCGACGCTCCGGGGCCGCACCGTCATCGACCTGTTTTACGAGAAAAGCACCCGCACCAGCACCTCTTTCGAGCTGGCGGGCAAGCGCCTCTCGGCGGACGTCATCAACGTCAAGGCCGACGCGAGCGCGGTGGGGAAAGGTGAATCGCTCAAGGATACGGTGCTCACCCTGAACGCCTACCGTCCCGACATCATCGTGCTCCGGCACCCGCACGTGGGGGCGCCGGCTTTCATCTCCCGCTACACCGAGGCCCACGTCATCAATGCCGGCGACGGCAAGGGCGAGCATCCCACCCAGTGCCTGCTGGACATCTTCTCCCTCCAGCAGGAGTTCGGGGAACTGGAGGGGCTCAAGGTGGCGATCGTGGGCGACATTCTTCATAGCCGCGTGGCGCGGTCGAATATCATCGGGTTTGGCAAGATGGGAATGCAGGTGCGCCTGATCGCGCCGCCGGCGCTGCTGCCGCGTCAGGCAGCGGCGCTGGGCGTGGAAGTCTCGCACAGCCTGGACAGCCTCGCCGGCGTTGACGTCATCTATCTGCTCAGGATGCAACGGGAGCGCCATGAGGGCGCCAACTTCCTGCCTTCCCTGCGGGAGTACATCAGTAATTACTGCGTCAGCCTCAGGCACGTGGGGCGGGGACAGCGGGTGCTGCACCCCGGCCCGATCAACCGCGGCATCGAGATCGGCGCCGACCTGGCGGATTCGGGCGAGAACTTGATCCTGCAACAGGTCGAGGCCGGGCTGGCCGTCCGCATGGCGGTCATGTACCGCATCATCGTTGACAACGCCGCCGCAGCGGCGCAGGCAGAAGTAAAAAACATCCAGGCGGTGGGGTAGATGATCGCCACGATATCGAAACGGGGGCTCCGGGCGAACCTGCTGATCCGGGACGCCCGCGTGGTTGACCCGGCACAAGGAATCGACACCCGCGCCGACGTCCTCATCGAAAAAGGACAGATCGCCGCCATCGAGCCGGCCGGCAAGGGCAAGGCAGAGGGCCTGGAAATGGTGGAGGCCGGCGGGAGCCTGCTCCTGCCGGGTTTCGTCGACCTGCACGCGCACCTGCGCACCCCCGGTCGTGAGGACGAGGAAGATATCGCCAGTGGCACCAGGGCGGCGGCGGCGGGCGGCTATGTAGCCGTCTGCGCCATGCCCAACACAGACCCGGTGGTCGACAACGCCGCCGTGCTGCAGTCGCTGGTGGAAGCCTCCGAGTCGGAGGCGGCCGTGCGGGTCGCCTTCCTCGGTTCCATCAGCCGGGCCCAGGAAGGCGTCCACTTGAGCGACATGTGGGATTTGGCCCACGCGGGCGCCGTGGCGTTTTCCGATGACGGCCGCCCGGTATCGGACGGGGGCCTGCTCCTGAGCGCGTTTGAGGCGGCCCGGCTGGTGGGGCTGCCGCTGAGCCTCCATTGCGAGGACACTGATATCGCCGGCGGTGGAGTGATGAACGAGGGTGAAGTTTCAGCCCGCCTGGGCCTCGCCGGGATCCCCGCCGCGGCCGAGACCGCCTCGGTAGCGGCCGCCCTGGAGACGGCAGCTTACGCCGCAGGCCGAGTGCACATCGCGCACGTGAGCTGCGGCCGCAGCGCTCAGCTGATCGAGTCGGCGCGCCGGGCCGGCGCCCAGGTCACCTGCGAGGTCACGCCGCACCATCTGGCGCTCACCGAGAGCAAAATCGAGGCCGGTCTGGATTCCAGCTTCAAGATGAACCCGCCTTTGAGGACGGAAGCCGACCGCCAGGCATTGGTGGCGGCGCTGGCAGCGGGAACGATCGATTGCGTTGCCACCGACCATGCCCCTCACGCGTCGCAAGAGAAGGAGGTTCCCTTCGAGGAGGCGCCTTTTGGCGTCATCGGGCTGGAGACTGCCTTCCCGGTCCTGTACAGCCGGCTGGTGGACACCGGGGAACTGGCCCTGGAAACCCTGATCATGGCGATGTCTACCAATCCGGCGCGGGCATTCGCCCTGCCGGTGCCGGCCCTCGCAGCGGGGGCAGAAGCCAATCTGACACTTGTTGATACTGAAGAAGAATTTGATATAGTTCCGGATGACTTTAAGAGCAAGTCGCGCAACACCGCCTTTGCCGGCTGGCGTGTCAAGGGCCGGGTGCTCCTGACCCTGGCGGCCGGGCGGCTGGCCTACCGGAGACCGTGAGAACCTATGGATGATTCCCAATCAAGGATGGAAACAGGCTTGCGCAAGACCGGGCCGGCCGGGGTGATCCTGGAAGACGGGACCGCCTACGAGGGCCATGGCTTTGGCTCCCCCGGGGCCGTCTTCGGCGAGATCGTTTTCAACACCGCCATGACCGGCTACCAGGAAGTGATGACCGACCCGTCATATCACGGCCAGATGGTGACGTTCACATACCCGCTGATCGGAAATTACGGCGTCAACAATATCAGCAGCGAGTCGGACCAGGCGCACTCGCGCGCGGTGGTGGTGCGTGAGGCTCACAACCTTGACCGCAACTGCGCGGCGGAGTCCGGCTGGGTTGACTGGCTCTCCCAGCAGGGGGTTACCGGCGTAAGCGGCGTCGACACCCGCGCGCTCACCCGCCGCATCCGTGAGGCCGGCGCCATGCGCGCCTGCGTCTACTGGGGCGATTTTGACCCGGCTGAGCTCACCAGGCGGCTGGAAGAGACCCCGTCCATGGCGGGTCTGGACCTGGCCGGCCGGGTCACTTGCGCCGGCGCCTATGAGCTGGAATTCCTGCGGGGAAAATACCGGGTGGTGGCAATCGACTATGGCATCAAACGGTCCATCCTCAAACGCCTGGGAGCGGCCGGTTGCAATGTGATCGTGGTGCCGGCCACGGTTACGGCCGCGGAAGTGCTGGCCCTGGAACCGCAGGGGGTCTTCCTTTCCAACGGACCCGGCGACCCGGGCGTGCTCGATTACGCCGTCGAGTGCGTCGCCGGGCTGCTGGGACAGGTGCCGGTGTTCGGCATCTGCCTGGGCCATCAGATCCTCAGCCAGGCGCTGGGCCTCAGGACCTACAAACTGAAATTCGGCCACCGGGGTGCCAATCATCCGGTGAAGAATCTGGACACCGGCAGGGTGGAGATCACCTCGCAGAACCACGGCTTCGCCGTGGAGTTGCCGGAAGCGCTCGCCGCACGACTGGAAGCGGCCCGCGGCGGCAAGACCTTCTTCGAGGCGCCCCCCGCCGGAGAGCTCCGGCTCGGCACCGCCTTCGGAGGCGCCATGATCAGCCACCTCAACCTCTACGATGGCACAGTGGAGGGAATCCGCTGCCGGGAGGTGCCGGCCTTCTCGGTGCAGTACCATCCCGAAGCCAGCCCAGGGCCGCACGATTCCCGCTACCTGTTCGATTATTTCGTCCGGTTGATGGCCAGCCAGGAGGTCGCATGAACGCGGCGGCGATCTCCATAAGCGTACACAGGCGCCCGTCGCTGCCGTCCATGAAGGAAATCCGGAAGGGCGGCCGCTGATGCCGCGCCGCGAAGACATCCACAAGATCCTCCTGATCGGCTCCGGGCCGATCGTCATCGGTCAGGCCTGCGAGTTCGACTATTCCGGCACCCAGGCCTGCCAGGTGTTGCTGGAAGAGGGCTACGAGGTCATCCTGGTAAATTCCAACCCGGCCACCATCATGACCGACCCCGACTTCGCCACCCGCACATATATAGAGCCGCTGGACGTGCCCACGGTCACGGCCATCATCGAGAAAGAGCGGCCGGACGCGCTGCTGCCCACCCTGGGCGGCCAGACTGCGCTCAACCTGGCTACCGCCCTCTACGAGGCGGGCGTGCTGGAAAAATACGGAGTCACGCTCATCGGGGCCGATTATGAGGCCATCAACCGGGCCGAGGAGCGGGAGCTGTTCCGCGCCGCCATCGAGCGGATCGGCCTCAGGGTGCCGCGCAGCGACCTGGCCAAGGCGGTCAAGGAGGCCTGCCAGAAGCTGAAGAACCTCTCCCTGCCAATCATCGTCAGGCCCAGCTTCACCCTGGGCGGCCACGGGGGCGGCGTCGCCAACGACCTGGATTCCTTCTGCCGGGTGGTGGAGGAAGGCGTGACCGCCAGCCCCATCGGCCAGGTGCTCCTGGAGGAATCGGTGGCCGGCTGGCAGGAGTTCGAGCTCGAAGTGATGCGGGACAAGGCGGACAACGTGGTCATCGTCTGTTCCATCGAGAACGTCGATCCGATGGGAGTGCATACCGGCGACAGCATCACCGTGGCGCCGGCCCAGACGCTCACCGACTCCCAGTACCAGCGCCTGCGGGACGCCTCTCTGGCGATCATCCGCGAGATCGGTGTGGAGACCGGCGGCTCCAACATCCAGTTCGCCGTCAATCCCGAGACCGAAGAGATCGTGGTCATCGAGATGAACCCGCGCGTATCGCGCAGCTCGGCGCTGGCGTCGAAGGCGACCGGCTTTCCCATCGCCAAGATCGCCGCCCGGCTGGCGGTCGGCTATACGCTGGACGAGATCCCCAACGACATCACCCGCAAGACCCCGGCCTGCTTCGAGCCCACCATCGATTACGTTGTGGTCAAGACGCCGCGCTGGGCTTTCGAGAAATTCCCCAATGTGGACGCCACCCTTACCACCCACATGAAGAGCGTCGGCGAGAACATGGCCGTGGGGCGCACCTTCAAGGAAGCTTTCCTCAAGTCGATGCGCTCCCGGGAGCTGGACGTCAGCGTGGACTTGAGCGCCGCCAGCGATGATATGCTGGCCGCCATCGGCATTCCCACGGCCGAGCGCTTTGATCTCATCCTGGAGTTGCTCAGGCGGGGAGTGGCGGTGGAGAAAATCGAGGCCGCCACCAGCATCAACCCTTGGTTCCTCAGGGAATTTCAGGAGATAGTCCGCCGCGAGGGCATGCTCGAGGGCCGCGCCCTGGATGGGCTCGGCAGCCATGACCTGCGCCTGGCCAAGCAGACTGGTTTTTCGGACGCTCGCATCGCGGAGCTCACCGGCGCCACCGAGGATGAGGTCCGGGAGGCGCGCATCAAGGCCGGGGTCATCCCGGTCTACAAGGCGGTAGACACCTGCGCCGCCGAATTCGAGGCCGAGACCCCGTATTTTTATTCCTGCTACGACCAGGAGAACGAGGCGCTCTCCTCGGAGCGCGAGAAGGTGATCATCCTGGGAAGCGGCCCCAACCGCATCGGCCAGGGCATCGAGTTCGACTACTGCTGCGTACATGCGGTGATGACGGCGCGCGAAGCCGGGTACGAGGCCATCATGGTCAACTGCAACCCGGAGACGGTCAGCACCGACTACAACATCTCCGACCGGCTTTATTTCGAGCCGCTGACACTGGAGGACGTACTCGGCGTAGTCGATAACGAGCAACCCAAGGGTGTAATCGTCCAGTTCGGCGGCCAGACCCCGCTCAAGATCGCCGACGGCCTCAACCAGGCCGGAGTGCCGATCCTGGGAACGCCCCAGGAGGCCATTGACCTCGCGGAAGACCGGGGCCGGTTCGGCGCCATCCTGCGCAAGCTCGGGATCGCCCATCCGCCTTACGGCACCGCCCGCAGCCGCGAGGAGGCCTTTGACATCGCGGCCGGGATCGGTTTTCCCCTGCTGGTGCGCCCCTCTTACGTGCTCGGCGGCCGCGCCATGGAAATCGTTTACAGCCAGGACGATCTGGAACGGTATATCAAGGATGCGGTCAAGGCTTCACCAAAGCATCCCATCCTGCTGGATAAATTCCTGGAAGACGCCATCGAGATCGACGTCGATGCCGTTTGTGACGGGGAGGATGTTTACATCGGCGCGGTCATGCAGCACATCGAGGAAGCCGGGGTCCACTCCGGCGACAGCGCCTGTGTCATCCCCGCGTTTTCCCTGTCCGGCCATGTGCTGGACAAGGTCAGGGAGCATACGGCGAGCCTCGCCCTGGAACTGGGGGTGATCGGCCTGGTCAATATCCAGTTTGCCGTCAAGGATGACGAGGTTTATGTGCTGGAAGCCAACCCGCGCGGCTCCCGGACGGTACCGTATGTCAGCAAATCCACGGGCGTGCCGCTGGCCAAGGTGGCGACACGGGTGATCCTGGGCGAGAAGCTGGCGGACATGGGGCTGCCCGGCTGCCCGGCGCACCCGCACTTCACCGTCAAGGAAGCAGTGCTGCCTTTCGCCCGGCTGCCGGGCGCGGACACGACCCTGGGGCCGGAGATGAAATCGACCGGCGAGGTGATGGGCGTGGCTTCCTCCTTCCCGGTCGCCTTCGCCAAGGCCCAGGAAGCTACGGGCCAGGCCCTGCCGCGGGAGGGCACCATATTCATGAGCGTCTGTGACGCCGACAAGGCCCACGCGGTGGAGCTCGGCAAGCGGCTCCATTCCCTGGGATTCAAGCTGGTTGCCACCGCCGGCACGGCGGCCGCCCTGGCGGACGCCGGCGTCGAGGCCAGGCCGGTGCGGAAGTTCACGGAAGGCAAGCCTCACGTCGTCGACATGATTCTGACCGGCAAGATCGATGCCGTTATCAACACGCCCCGGGGCCGCGGCGCCCGCGCGGACGGCTATGAGATCCGCCGCGCCACGTTGCGCTCGGGCATTCCCTGTGTTACCACCATGGCCGGCGCCGAGGCGACCGTGGCCGCCATCGAGGCCAGCCGCGAGCCGGGAATCCAGCTGCACACCCTCCAGCACATGCATGGACGCCGAGAACTTCATCCCAGCTAGCCTTTACGTCTGCCCGGTGGTGGCAAGCCGGCCGGTGGGAGCCTACCGGCAAGTGGCGTTCGTGGCTCCAGAAATCGCGGCGCTGGCGCATCCCGGCCAGTTCATCATGGTCCGGCGCGCCGGACCGGCGCTCGACCCCCTGCTGCCCCGTCCCATGTGCATCAGCGACGCCGATTCGGACCTGGTGAAGATACTGGTCGAACCGGTCGGCAAAGGTTCCGCCAAACTGGCTGCTTCGCAGGTTGGAGACCGGCTGAGCGTGATGGGACCGCTGGGGACCGGTTTCGATCTGGAGGGGGAAGGCCCCGCGGTGCTGGTTGGTGGCGGCATCGGCGTCTCGCCGCTGGTGCTCACGGCCGGGACGCTGGCGGAGCGGGGAAGGGCCGTCAGGTGCATCCTCGGTTTCAGGGCGCGGCAGCAGGCAGTGGCCGCCGAACTGTTCCGCGATTTTGATGTTGATGTTTTGACCGAGGATGGCAGTATGGGCCGCACCGGGCTCGTGAATGAACCGCTTCCGGGGTGCCTGGCGATCGAGCCGGGACAGCCGGCCCCTGAGGTCTTTGCCTGCGGCCCCGATGGGATGCTCTGGGAAGTGGCCAGGATCTCCCGCGAGTGCGGCGTGCGGGCGCAGGTGTCGGTGGCCACCCACATGGCCTGCGGCATCGGCTCCTGCCAGGGCTGTGTCATCCGCACGAAGGGGAGCTACCGGAAGGCCTGCACAAGCGGCCCCGTCTTCGAGGCGGGTGAGCTGGAATGGTGAAGATGCCGCCGGAGCTCGCTGTCAGCCTGGGCCCGCTGAAGCTGGCCCATCCGATCATCAACGCCTCCGGGACTTTCGATGTTTTGGAGGCCGACAAGATCCTGGAGGCCGACCTCTTCCATGACTTCCCCTTTGCCGCGTATGTACCCAAAACCGTGACCCTGGAACCGCGGGAAGGAAACACGCCGCCGCGGCTCTACGAGACCCCGGCCGGCCTGCTCAACTCCATCGGGCTGGCCAACAAGGGGATAGAAAGCTTTATTGCCGAGGATCTGCCGCGCCTGCGGGAGCTGCCGGCGCCCATCATCGCCAGCGTCGCCGGCGGGCGCACAGAAGACTACGGCCGCTGCTGCCGGCTGCTCGACGCGCAGGAGGAAGTCGCAGCCGTGGAGCTCAATGTTTCCTGCCCTAACGTGGAAACTGACGGCAGGGCGCTGGGCTCGGACCCCCAGCAGACGGCCCGGGCCGCCGCGCTTGCCCGGCAGGAGACCTCGAAGTTCCTTATTGTCAAACTGAGCCCGAATGTCACGGATATAGTAGCGGTCGCCCGCGCCGCCGCCGGGGCCGGCGCTGATTGCCTGTCGGTGATCAACACCGTGCACGGCATGGCCCTCGATCCCTGGAGCCTCAAGCCGGTGCTGGGCCATACGACGGGCGGCCTTTCGGGGCCGGCCATCAAACCCGTGGCCCTCAGGGCCGTCTACCTGGTGAGCCGGGAGCTTGACATACCCGTTATCGGGATGGGCGGGGTGACGACATCGCAGGACGTGCTGGAGTTCCTGGCCGCCGGCGCCACCGCCGTCGCCGTCGGCACGGCCAATTTCCGGGACCCGCTGGCTGCTGCCCGGCTGGCGCTTGGGCTGAAGGAACTGATGGTGGAGCGGGGGATCGGCTCCGTGGCCGGGCTCATCGGCCGGGCGCAGGCGCCCCCATGAAACCGGGGCTTTTAGAATCTATCTCAAAAGGCATCTCCTGCTGCGGCCGGCTGCAAAGGCCATGGCCGCGACGGACAACTTTTTGAGATTGATTCCAAGCTGAAGAAAAAGCAGATGGGGCGGCCCGCGCCTCCGGCGCGGGC
>JAJYIN010000072.1 GCA_021790075.1 Actinomycetes bacterium
CCTCCCAGAGTTTGACGTTTCCGGGAATATGAGAAAACCTCCCAGCCGTGAACCGCTCAAAGTTTACGGCAAAGGAGGTTTCCCATGAATGGTTTATCAAACCTAAGCCACACGGCGTGGGATTGCAAGTATCACGTGGTCTGGATTCCGCAATACCGCAAGAAAGTGTTATCCGGACAGATCAGAAAGCATTTGGGAGAGGTATTAAGAGAGCTGGCCCTAAGGGAAGAAAGCATGATCGTGGAGGGTCACCTGATGGCCGATCACGTGCACATGATGATCGCCATTCCTCCGAAGTTCGCTGTGGCACAGGTAGTTGGGTTTATGAAGGGCAATAGATAAATGGATCTCGTTTTCGGAGCTTTGGCTGGAAAGTAAACCTGCATTTTCCAAACGTGCCAACTCGTTCTGAATCGATTATTTACTCGCATAAGCATGTCAACTAACTGACGGTAATAGAAGCGCTTACCAGGATGAGTAATAAACCAGGCGATTAGCTCAACGCGAGTTTTGGATGTTATCAGCGTCGATAGCATGTATTCCTATAAAATTAGGGCAAATGGCCTAAAAATATAGTAACATCTAATCGACCATTGTGATAGCACCACTTTTTCTCAGAGCGAGGCATAAGCTCTTATGTCAATGCTACCGCCACGAACTGGAACGTAGTAAAGCCAAGCTGGAGTTACCTTAGGACAGAAATCTGATCAGGAAATGGCAGCTGCTTTCTCCCTTAGCGATGCCAGATTTGCCGGTTACCCGGACGTTGCCGAAGAAAGATTCGCTGATTCCTCGGATCAGGTTGAGGTGCAGATTGCATACCATTTCCTGACGGGGCGACAGCTCCCGGAAGATGCAGTTAAAGACCTCGATTTCCAGTTTCTCCTTCTCCAGGCGTGTAACATTGGCAAAAAGGCCCTGTTCATCCACCAGTCTTCGAAAATTCGTGATTTTTTGTTCCATGCTGGCCTTCCCTGCCGGCAGGCCGCCAGCCTCGACTGCCCGTTTTCCTTCCTCCCTGCCCCGCCTCCGAGCCACACCCTCCGGTTTGCTGCCGCTTTCCAGGGCGCTGAGGGCGATCGAAGCGAGCAACTGGTAGTCCCTGGGTGGATACTGCGACGTCACCACCGAGCCGATTGTGTAGCGGCGTCCAGGCCGGCCACCGCCAGCCGTCTTGAAAATCGCTGATTCAAGCAGCCCGCTGGCGGCCATCTTTTCCAGATGCATGCGGGCAACGTTGGGGTGCAGATCAAATTCATCGGCAATGCCGGCAACGGTTGCCGCTTTCCCGCCGGCGGCGATGATCGAGCGGTAGATCTTCAACCGCGTTGGATCCGCCAGAAGCCTGTTTATTTCATCGCTGATTACATTCATCGTTTCCCGATCTGCCATGTCAGGGAATTATAGCCTTTCCGGCCGATCATAGTAAACACTATTGACATAGTGGAAACAGTTTAATAACCTTTGTCTCCATCGGCCGCAAAAATACCGGCCAGGGATATCGGGTTAATGACTGACAAGGAGAAAGCGAATGCAGGAAAACACGATGGCATCACGATGTGAAGGCAAACTTTGTTCCGACGCGGCGCTGTGCGGTGCTGATGAAGCAATTCAGGAAGCGGGCATGACCACGGTCTTTGACCGGTACGAGTCGCAGCAGCCTCAATGCCGGCAGGGCCTTCAGGGGAGCTGCTGCGTGCTGTGTTCAAACGGCCCCTGCAAGATCACGGCCAAATCCCCTTTAGGCGTATGCGGCGCTTCGCCTGACCTGATCGTCGCTCGCAATCTGCTGCAGAAAGCCGCTATCGGCACGGCGGGCAATACGTATCATGCTGAGAACGTCGCCAGAACACTGCTGGCCGCGGCCCGGGAAGAGACGGTTTTCAGCATTCTGGATGTCGAGCGCCTTAATGCCGTCGCCGGTTCACTGGGAATCAACATCGAGCAGCCTGCCAACAGGGTCGCGGAAGCGGTGGCGAACCTGATCATCGACGAAATCAACAGGCCTGACAACGAGACAATGATGCTCACGGCAGCCTTCGCGCCGGCAAAAAGAATTGATGTATGGAAGAAACTCGGTATCATGCCGGGCGGTGTGAACTCGGAGATCCGTACCGCCTTGGTCAAATGCATGACCAGCGTCAACAATGACCCCGTCGATTTGCTATTGGCCGCGATGAAGCTCTCCATCGCCAATTCCTATGCGGGCCTTACAGTAATCAACGCGCTGCAGGACATTCTCATGGGCACTTCAAGTATCAGTGCCGGTTCGGTGAACCTCGGCATCCTTGATGAGGATTCGGTGAACATAGTCTGTCACGGCCACCAGCCATTACTGGCATCTCTCGTGGCCAGATTGGCAGACGATGAGGAATTCGTTGCCATGGCGCGCCAGGCGGGAGCGGCGGGAATCAAGGTCTACGGCTCGATGTGTGAAGGCCAGGAGATGATGCAGCGGCCGGATAGCGCCTTCGTGGGCCAGCTCGGCAACTGGCTGCACCAGGAATTCGCGCTGGGAACCGGCGCCGTCGATCTGGTGATGATGGACTACAACTGTTCGATTCCATCACTGCCGGAGTACGCCGCCCGGTTCAATACCAGGCTGGTCACCACCGACCAGGCGGTGCGCATGACCGGTGTGGAACGTCTTGAGCACTCGCCGGAAACCGCCGGCGAGACCGCGCGGCAGATCCTCGAGCGCGCCATCGAGGCGTTTGGTGAACGTGGCGAGGTCAACGTCCCCGAGGAGAGCATGACGACCGTGGCCGGGTTCTCCACCGAGTCCGTGCTGGGCGCCCTGGGCGGCGATATCCAGCCGCTAGTCGACGCGATCGCCGCCGGCAGCATCAGGGGAATCGCGGCCGTGGTCGGTTGCACGACCGCCAGCCCTGAAACGCGCGGCTGCAATATCATCAAGCTTACAGAGAAGCTGGTAGCCAATGATGTCCTGGTAGTCAGCGGCGGCTGTACCAGTTCCACTCTTCAGAACGCGGGTTTTACCGGTCCCGAATCGGCTGTCCTGGCGGGGGAGGGCCTTAAAGCAGTATGCGATGCGCTGGGCGTGCCGCCGGTGCTGTCCTTTGGCTCCTGCACCGACATCGGCAGGATCGCTGATGTCACGGCCGCCATCGCGGCAAAGCTTGACGTTGACATCCCGCAGCTTCCTGTAGTTGTCTCCGCACCCGAATGGCTTGAGCAGAAGGCGGTCGCGGATGCTTTCTTCTCGGTCTCCTATGGTCTGCTGACTCATCTTTCGCCGGTACCACCGGTGACCGGTAGCGCGCTGGTCGCAGGCATCCTCACCACGGATGTCGAGGGTTTGACGGGCGGGAAGGTGCTCGTTGAGGAAGATCCCGCAGCCGCCGCGGACGCGCTGATAGAGCACGTGGAATTAAAAAGACGCGAGCTGGGGCTGACAAACTGATGGAACCAAGCGGCTGTGCTTTGGATGCTGAATAAAGGTACGGTTAAAGGATGAGCTGGCGCTCTCGGGATGAAGCGCCGGGTCATTGGTCGCCAGATGAAAAAGGTATGTCCAATGGATAAGCCAGATGCAGATATCTCGGATGACGACGTCCGGGCGGCTCTTAAGGACCTGAAGACCTATGTTGATGTCACAGAGGATGATCTGAGGAAGATCTATGGTCTGGCGCTTGAGCATGCCACGCAAAGGCTGGACGCCGGCGGCCCGGCATGCGACGCATGCCCCCGGCTGACAAGCGGCACATCAGAAAAGAGCACAGCTTCAAAGCAAAAGCGGCCCATTAAAGCGCCACCCCGAGTGGGATTTTTAGAGCTCTTCTGGTCTTCTCTGGGGGCGCTTGCGGGAATCGCGCTATGCGCCTGGCTCAGCTCGCGATTTTTTGAGCCGCGCGACCTGACTCTGATGATAGGTTCAATCGGCGCATCGGCTGTGCTGGTTTTCGGCGCCATCAAGAGCCCGTTCGCGCAGCCGCGGAACCTCATCGGCGGCCATCTGGTATCAGCTTTCGCCGGCGTTGCCGCGTGGCAGGTGCTGGGTGGGACCGCATGGCTCGCGGCGGCGCTGGCGGTGTCGCTGGCCGTCGCCGCGATGCTGGCGACCAACACCGTCCATCCACCGGGAGGGGCCACGGCGTTGATCGCCGTCATCGGCGGCGAACAGGTGCACAAGCTCGGTTTCCTGTATCCATTCATCCCGGTCGCGGCAGCGGCTCTGCTGCTGCTGGCCGTCGCCCTGGCGGTGAACAACATCCCCGCAGGCAGAAGCTATCCTGAATACTGGTTTTAAGTACACTGGATTTTAAATGTGGCTATTCCCCCAGCGTTTCGGGTCACAAATTGCATCGGATTCCCCTGGAATAACGGTTTCAAGCGATTGCGTCCAAGCCCCGTCTTGACGTGTCATCCCTGGAAACCGGCACGCAAAATGTTTACCGATACGCCCAGGGCCGGTCAGATCCCTTTCAAATGCCTCTCCTTGTGGATCGCTATGAAATGCGATATGAGAAAGGCTTCCATAATTTGCGTGCTGAGGCTCTGGCATACCCGGGAAAATCGATAAATTTTCAATCACAAAAAATCGGAGCGGGAGAACACTACACCTCGAGTCGGCCGGGTGACTATCACGAATCCCAACCGGATTCCACGGAATTATGAAACAGGAAACCTACAGATACTACGCCGGCATCTTCGACCGGTTCAGCGACGAGCGGCTGTTCCCCCAGAACCTGGAGTTTATCCTGAAAGTCGTCGGGCGGCTCGAGCGGGGGGACAAGGTCGCCGATGTGGGCGGCGGCACCGGATATTTCACGAGCAAGCTGCTGACTCTGTTCCCATTTGTGGAACTCACCTTCATCGAGCCAAGTCCTGAAATGATGGCCCTGGCAAAGGGCCGGCTGCCGGAAGCAACGAGATTTCTGGAACGCAAGCTCGACGACGTGCTCGAAGAATTGGAACCCATGGACGTGTTCATTTTCCAGAGGTCGCTTTACTGTTTTTACAGCCGTTTGGACGACTACCGCGCCCTGGCGGCCCGTCTCTTTGAGAAAACCGCCCCTGGGGGGCGCGTCGCCATCTACGAGTTTGATTCAAAATATGACCTTGAAGGCGTAAGGGTGTATCTCATGGCCAAGCGCAGTTCCTTCGATCTCAACGAACGCGAATTCGAGGAATCGCTGCGGCTCTTCCTGGAGGTGCTGGGAGAATTCAACCGGTCGGTAGATGACGGCAGTTTTACCCTGTTCAGACCTGGGGAGATCGAATCTGTCTTTAACGGAGCTGGTTTTGCCACCCTGTCGCAGGGGGATTCCTCTTATTTCTTCAAGAAGTGACCGGCGGCCGCGGCGCGCCATGCTACGCTACTACCAATTCTGTTGAGCAATTAAGTATTGTTGCTAATGTCTTTCCCGGCTGCCGCGAACCAGGGCGCGACTCTTCCGGAAAGGAAAACAAGGAGAAATCATTGGCGGCCAAGTCACCTCTGGATATCTACAAACTCCTTCAAAAAACCAATTGCCGCCAGTGCGGGGAGACGACCTGCCTGGCCTTCGCGGCGTCAGTGATAAAGAAGCACAAACCGCTGAGATTGTGTCCTCATCTTGACAGCGAAATTATCGAGCGGCTGGAAGGGGAGGTCACGACCCAGATGACGGCGGAAGAGAAACAGCTGGAAAGGCTCGGCGAGCTGAAGCGGCAGATCCGGGGCGTCGAACTGGAATCACGCGCCGAGGTCCTTGGCGCCCGGATGAACGGCGGCGAGCTGACCATCAGATGTCTGGGCAGGGATTTTTCCGTCGACGCGCGGGGCCGCATCTCTTCAGATTGCCACACCCACGCCTGGTTCTCGATACCGTTCCTCAGCTATATCCTTTCCGGGCAGGGGAAAGAAACCACCGGCGAATGGGTCAGCTTCCGGAATCTGAAGGACGGCCTCAGCTGGGATGCTTTCTTTGAGCGGCAGTGCCCCCAGAAACTGAAGAAGCTGGCGGACAGGCACAGCGAGCTGTTCGGGGATCTGATCAGTCTTTTTGGCGCGACGACGACGAAGAATTACCTTGAATCGGACATCTCTGTTGTTCTCCACCCATTCCCGAAGGTGCCGATGATGGTCTGCTACTGGGAACCCCAGGACGATCTCGATTCCGATCTGCGCGTATTCTTCGACAGCACGGCCGACCAGAACCTGACCACAGAATCGGTTTTCGGGCTAGGCGTCGCCATGGTGATGATGCTGGAGAAGATCATGGAAAGGCACATGTAGAGCCTGCCGGGAAAGGCCGGCGTCTTGCTGTCTTGGGGCAACTCTGCTATCTTACACAGTGGTTCTTAGGGACGGCTCTGCCGTCTTTTATATTGCTTTATTCGGGGAAATCAATGGCATCAGACAAGAGACCGATGGTTACCCTCGCCTGCACCGAGTGCAAGCGGCGGAATTACAATACAAACAAGAACAAGGTGAAGAACAGGGACCGGCTGGAACTGAAGAAATATTGTCCCTTCTGCCGGACCCATACGCTCCACCGGGAGACGCGCTAGGCGATTCCCGGGAGTGGCCCTGGCGGTGGCGGGGACGGGCTTTTGCTAAGGCAGCATGGCAGCGGGTATAATTCTCTTTCCAGGGAAGACCCTGGTAACTGGCTTGCCCGCAGGGCTGTAGCTCCAACTGGTAGAGCGCCGGTCTCCAAAACCGGATGTTGGGGGTTCGAGTCCCTCCAGCCCTGCCAAATATTCCTCGCCTTATCTGACTCCCCTTGCGCCGAAGGCATGGGTTTGCGGCGGCGGGGAGGAATTAAGCCAGGCGGGTAACATTTACACAAGAGATATTGGAACCGATCGACATGGCAAAACCGGCAAAAGTAAAAAAGGAAAAGGCTGAGGCAAAGGCTGTCAGCGCGGGTAAGGCCGGCGGCAAGGCAAAGGGCAAGGCCGCCAAGGCTGTTTCCAAGCCCAAGAAGCAGCAGGCCGCCGGCGGCCTCAAGGGCCGCCTGTCACGGGCGCCGGCCAAGCCGGTCAAGGGCAAGGCCGCCAAGGCTGCCCCGCAAGGGAACCGCGCAATCAAGTTCCTGCACGAGGTCCGGGTGGAGCTGTCGAAGGTCACCTGGCCAACGCGGGAGGAACTGGTCCAGTCGACCATCGTGGTCGTCATCGCCGTAGCCATCGCCGGTATCTATATCTGGATTTTTGATTTGCTCTTCAACTGGTTAATAGGACTGTTATAAGGGGAGTCTGCATTTAATGGCATTTAAATGGTATGTAATCAATACCTATTCCGGACACGAGAACAAGGTCCGGCTAAACCTGCTCCAGAGGATCAAGACGATGAACCAGGAGCAGAACGTCAGCGAGATCGTGGTGCCCACCGAGCAGGTGGTGGAAACCAAGAACGGCCAGAAGGTCCAGACCGAGAAGCGCATCTTCCCGGGCTACGTGCTGGTGAACATGCACCTGACTGATGATTCCTGGGCCCTGGTGAAGAACACCCCGGGCGTCACCGGGTTCGTGGGCTCGGCCAACAAGCCGGTGCCCCTGAACCAGCAGGAAGTGGACCGCATCCTGCACACGGCCACGGTGGAGAAGCCCAAGGCGGTGGCGATGTTCAACGTGGGCGAGACCGTCCGCGTCATGTCCGGTCCCCTGTCCGATTTCAACGGCGAGATCGCCGAGATCAGCGAGGATCAGAGCAAGCTCAAGGTGCTGGTGAACATATTCGGCCGCGAGACGCCCGTCGAGCTCAGCTTCGACCAGGTCAAGAAGGTCTAGCGGAGGCTTGCGGCACGGCCCTTTTTTGCTGTATCCTTCTTCCTTGCGCGAAAAAGAACCAACCGAGAAGAACAGGTAATCAGATGGCCAAGAAAGTAATGACACTCATCAAACTGCAGATTCCGGCGGGTCAGGCGAACCCGGCGCCGCCGGTCGGTCCCGCGCTGGGCCAGCACGGGGTCAATATCATGGACTTCTGCAAGGCCTTCAACGCCAAGACGCAGCAGGAAGGCGACACCATCATCCCCGTGGAGATTACCGTCTACGAGGACCGCTCCTTTACCTTCATCACCAAGACGCCCCCGGCGGCGGTGCTGCTGAAGAAGGCCGCCGGCATCGAGAAGGGCTCCGGCGAGCCCAACCGGGAGAAGGTTGCCACCGTCCCCAGCGCCAAGGTGAGGGAGATCGCGGAGCTGAAGATGAAGGATCTGAACGCCAACGATGTGGAAGCGGCCATGAAGATCATCGCCGGCACCGCCCGCAGCATGGGGATCGAGGTGCGGTAATAAATGACCGTGAAGACCAGCAAGAGAGTCGTCGAGAACAAATCCCAGGTTGAGCGCACGAAGCTTTATTCGCCCGTGGCGGCCGTCGGACTGCTGAAGGGCGCTAAATCCGCCAGGTTCGATGAGACGGTCGAAGTGCACTTTCGTCTCGGCGTCGACCCGCGCAAGGCGGATCAGATGATCCGCGGCACCCTGATGCTTCCCCACGGCACCGGCAAGGAGATGCGCGTGGCCGTGTTCGCCGAGGGCGAGAAGGAGAAGGAAGCCCGGGACGCCGGCGCCGATTTCGTCGGCGGCGATGATCTGGCCAAGAAGATCGAGGGCGGCTGGTATGATTTCGACGTGGCCATAGCCACGCCGGACATGATGAAAGTGGTCGGCCGGCTGGGCCGGGCGCTGGGCCCCCGCGGCCTGATGCCGAACCCCAAGGCCGGCACCGTCACCTTTGACATCGCCAAGGCGGTCACCGACGCCAAGGCCGGCAAGGTGGAATACCGCACCGACCGGTACGGCATCGTGCATATGGCGATCGGCAGGCTTTCCTTCAGCGAAGGTGACCTGCTCGGCAATTACGGCGCCGTCATGGACGAGCTCATCCGGGCCAAGCCGTCTTCGGCCAAAGGCCGCTACATGAAGACCGTCACCATGACGAGCACCATGGGGCCGGGCGTCCGCGTCGACCCCATGATCACGAGGGATTTCTTGGAAGCATAGGAACATACGTTTCCCATGTTCCATGGTTCCAATTTGCTTTAAGATAGCGTAATAGCGGGCCGCGTTTCCAAGCCGGAAACGCAGGTCCTTGGAATAATGACACCAGAGACAGCTGGCGCCCGGCAAAAGAGCCGGGCTTAAGGGGCCAAGAGGGCCCGCCCGCCGAGGTGGATGGATGGAATGTCATAAACATTCCCTATGTCTACCTTCGCGGAGGTGGACATTTTTTTATCCCGTTTGCCGGGAGGTGAGAGATGAACAGGGAAGAGAAAACGGCCAAGGTGGAAGAACTGGCCGGGCGCATCAGGGAAAGTGCCGCCCTGCTGGTGGCGGATTACCGCGGCCTGTCGGTGGCCGAGGCGCGCGATCTGAGGAATGGCCTCACGGAAGCGGGCTGCTCCAGCTTCGAAGTGGTGAAGAACACGCTCACCAAAAGGGCGGCCGACGCGGCCGAGCTGGCCGAGCTCAAGGAATATCTGGAGGGGCCCACCGCG
>JAJYIN010000001.1:0-11161 GCA_021790075.1 Actinomycetes bacterium
AGCTGCCGGCGGCCCGGTGTCCGGGGAATTATGATAGTGAAATTACTTTATGACCTTGGTTTCACTAAGCCCTTATGGCCTTTACTGATTGCCAAATTGCCCAAGATTACAGAGAAAAGCTAAGGAATCTATTTGGATTACCTGTAATGCAAAGCAGACGAGTACAACAATTCAATTCTAGCGCCGGGAAGTCGACCGTGTCAATGAAAAGGGAGATACAAAAGAGCGTATCTCCCTGCGTTTCGTATTTTGGGGAGATATGCAAAGCGTATCTCCCTGCTTTTTCCGCCTTGCTTTGCCAGGGAAAAATCGCCTGAAATCAGGCCTTGGCGGCCACTTCCTCTTCATCGGGAGCCGCCTCGGCTGCCGGCGAAGGCTCCACTCCGGCGGCGTAAAGGACTTCCCGGAGGATGGCCTCGGCCATCTCCGGATTCTCCTTCAGGAACGCCTTGACGTTATTGCGGCCCTGTCCCAGGCGCTCGTCCCCGTAGGAGAAGAAGGCGCCGCTCTTGCTGACGATGCCGTGGGCGACGCCCATGTCGAGGATATTCCCTTCCCGGGAGATACCCTCGCCGTACATGACGTCGAACTCCGCCTGCCGGAACGGAGGCGCCATCTTGTTCTTTACCACCTTGGCCCGCACCCGGTTGCCGATCGGCTGCGTGCCTTCCTTGAGCGTCTCGATGCGCCGCAGGTCCAGGCGCACGGAAGCGTAGAACTTGAGCGCCTTACCGCCCGGCGTGACCTCGGGATTGCCGAACATGACGCCGATCTTCTCCCGGAGCTGGTTAGTGAAGGCCGCCACGGTGCCGGTCTTGTTCAGGGTGCCGGCCAGCTTCCTGAGCGCCTGCGACATCAGGCGCGCCTGGAGCCCGACATGAGAGTCTCCCATCTCACCCTCAATCTCAGCCTTAGGTGTAAGGGCGGCCACCGAGTCAATGGCGACGATATCGAGGGCGCCGCTCCTGATGAGCATCTCGGCTATCTCCAGAGCCTGTTCCCCATAATCCGGCTGCGAAACAAGAAGGTCGTCGACGTTGACGCCGATCCTGCGGGCGTAGACCGGATCCATGGCGTGCTCGGCGTCGATGAAGGCGGCGATGCCGCCCCGCTTCTGCGCTTCCGCGATGAGGTGATAGACCAGGGTGGTCTTTCCGGAAGCTTCCGGGCCGAATATCTCGACCACCCTTCCGCGGGGGACGCCTCCGACCCCCAGGGCGATGTCGAGCGCCAGCGCCCCCGTGGGAATCACCCCCACCTGTATGCCGGCACAATCATCTCCCATCCGCATTATCGATCCCTTGCCGAACTGACGTTCGATCTGGCCCACTGCCGCTTCCAACGCTTTGTCTTTTTCCACTGCTGCCTCCAATTAGATCAGTTGGACCGATTTCAGGGCCTCATGAACGGCCCCGCCTGGTTTGAGGATGCTATTATACAGCGTCACTCGGACGGCTGTAAATTTGACCGGCTCGGGGTGGATTTCCGCCAGACCGGCGCGGGGCCGTCCCCGCGCGCGGGCGATGGTCACATGCGGGAAGTACAGCCTTTTTTCCCGCTTGTAAAGCTTCGCGGACACCAGTCCGGCGGCCAGATCGTCATGGATGGCCTTCAGGCCGCCGGTGGATTCCTCGCAGGCGGCGGCGATCACATGCGGCCGCTTGCGCGGCAGGCCCACCAGGCCGGTGATGGTGATATCGAATGACTGCCTCTCCCCCAGCCGGTCAAGCTCTCCGGCGGCCAGCTCTTTTTCTTTCTCACCCGCCGGCCCCAGGAAAATCAGGGTTATATGCAACTGCCCCGGCGGGCTCAGGCGCAGGGCCTTGTCAGCGGCAAGGTAACCGGCCTGCCAGGAAGCCAGCTCGCGGGCGGCAGGCCCGGGGATCTCCACGGCGATGAACAGGCGGTAAGCGGCCTTCATGAACCGGTCGGGGCAGAAGCTTCGGCTGGGCACGGCCGGCCGCCTAGTTGTCGGCGGACCGCGCCCTGGCCTGAACCAGGAGCTCGCGGACGGCGCTCAGCAGGTCCGGCAGGCTGTACGGCTTTTGCAGAAAGCGGTAGCCGCGCTCGTTCACGGTCTGCCAGTCCACCACCGTATCGTTGTAGCCGCTGGCCAGCAGGACGGGAAGGCCGGGTTTGAATGAAGAAAGCTGCTCGGCCAGTTCCACGCCGGTGTCCCCCGGCAGGACTACATCGCTGAATACGAGGTCGATATTGGCTCTCTCGGCGACAAAGACGTTGAAAGCCTGTCTGGCGTCGATGGCCGAAAAAACGACGTAACCGTTCTCGGCCAGGATCTTTTCGGCAAACTCGCGTACCGCATCGTCGTCCTCGACCAGTAGCAGCCGCTCGTTGTGTCCCGCGATTTCCGCCGGCGACACCGGCCTGGCCGCTTCCTCCCCACCCACCGGTGTGGTTACCGGCAGGTATATCGAAAAAGTGGAGCCCTTGCGGGGAGCGCTGCTGACATCTACCCAGCCGCCATACTGCGTGACGATGCCGTATACCACCGCCAGGCCCAGGCCGGAGCTGTCCCCATGCCTGCTGGTGGTGAAGAACGGCTCGAAGATATGCGCCATCGTCTCGCTGTCCATGCCCACCCCGTCGTCGGCCACGGAGAAGAAGGCGAAGTCGCCGGGGTAGGCCTCGGCATGGCTGGCGGCGTACTCGGCGTCCACGGTTCTCTTGCCGGTCCTGATGGTGATCTTGCCACCGTCAGGCATCGCGGCGCGGGCGTTCAGCACCAGGTTGACAACTGCCTGCTCCAGATTGCGGGGCTCGGCGCTGACCATGGGGAGATCCGGCGCCAGATCGGTGCGGACGGTGATCCGTTCACCAATAAGGTGGTCGAGCATCTCCTGCATGCCTGATATGACGCGGTTCAGGTGCAACGGGCGGGTCTCCATGGGGTGGGTGCGGCTGAATAGGAGCAGTTGCCGGGTCAGGTTGGCGGCGCCGTCGGTAGAGCGGCGGGCCTCCACCAGGTTGTCCTGAACCGGTCCGGTGGGAACATCCATCACCGCCAGGTCGATGTAGCCCTGGATGGCCGTCAGATAATTGGTGAAGTCGTGCGCCAGCCCGCCGGCCAGACGGCCGACGCTTTCCATCTTCTGGGCCTGGACGAGCTGTTCCTGCAGCTGTTTCTGCCCGGTGATGTCCCGCATGCTGCCCCGGTAACCCGTGACTTTCCCTTCGCTGTCGAGGACGGCGCTGGCGTTGGCCAGGACCGTGACCCGGCTGCCGTCACGGCGCTCCAGGGAGAACTCAGAATCCTTGAGGACCCCGTCACGGCGCAGGACGTTCCAGGGGTCTACTTCGGCAGCGCCCGTGAAGATATTCTCCCCGTGACCGGTTGCGGCCAGCTCTTCCAGGGCCGGGTAACCCAGGAGCTTGAGCCCGGCCTGATTGAGATCCAGTAGTTTTCCTTCCGCATCGGTGACGAAAATGGCGTCCCGTGAGCTTTCAAACAGGTCACGGTATTTCGCCTCGCTGGCGCTGATGGCAGCCCGCATCTCCTCATGGACCCGGACGGCGTGCTGCAGGCGGTCTATGTAAACGAGCACAATACCGAACAGCGAGATTGTTATCAGCGTGGCGATGCCCCCGGTCAACAGGTGGCCGTCATCGAGAAATGGGATTTCCGGGTGCAGGAACAGGTCGATCATGGCGTTCAGGGTGCTCATCACCAGAACGGTGATGACGAGAGAAAGAATAAGGAATACTCTGTGCATGCCTTTGTCGGGCGACGGGTTTCCTTGCCGGGAATTCATGGTTTCTGGCCTCCGCCCCAAAGAAAGCTCCATTTTATTTTTCGGGTAATGACCCCGCCGGGGTTAATCGGGGTTTACCCGGCTCCTATTCAGCTGACTCGGCGGCAGCCGCCTCGTCATCCATGATCTTCCGGTTGAGCATATGCAGGGCGGCGGTGACGGAATATTCGCGTATATCGTCGCGGCTGCCGGGAAAGTTAAACCCCCTGACCACGTCGCCCTCTTCCGAGGAAACACAGATAAAGACGAGGCCGACCGGTTTCTCCGGAGTGCCGCCTGACGGGCCCGCCACGCCGGTGATGCCGGCGCCGTAATCCGCCCCGGTCAGGGCCCGCACCCCCAAGGCCAGCTGCTGGGCCACCGGCTCGGATACCGCGCCGACATTGTCGAGCGTTTCCTGCCTCACTTTGAGCAGGTCGCGCTTCACTTCATTGCTGTAGGCGACGACGCCTCCCAGAAAGAACGCCGAGGCGCCCGGAACCCGGGTGACCGTCTCCCCCAGCATGCCACCAGTGCATGATTCCCCCACCGCCAGGGTCCTGCCCAGACCGGTGAGGCGGCCGGCCACCACCTCCTCGATCTCGTCGCCTTCCGAGTAGACGGTATCCTTAAAGCGGTCCATGAGGGCATCGATCAATTCATCGACCTGCGGTTGATGGTTGTGGTCAGCCGCTACCTCCAGCAGCACTTCCCGCCGCCGGGCGCAGATGCTGACCTCGAGTTCTACTTCATACTTCTGACGCAATGCCTCGACGGCAGCGTTGACCTCGGGTTCCCCGGCCCCGTAAAAATTAAGCCGGCGCCGCGCCGGGGCGCTGGCCGCATCAAGTATTCCGGCAATCGGCGGCAGGCTGCGAGCCTCCGCCCACATCTGCCTCATTTCCAGGGGAACTCCCGGCAGCACGACCACGGGAGCCGCGCCCGCGAAGATGATGAAACCGGGCGCAGTACCAACAGGGGCCAGCGGCAGGCTTCCCGTTGGCAGCGTCGCCTGCTTGACTTGATGAGGCCCGAGCGTTGCCGAATCCCCGCCGCCCGCCGCGGCGACCATGGCGGCGGCTGCCGGAACCACACCGGTCTCAAGCCCCAGAGCGCCGGCGAGGGCTGCTGCGGTGAGGTCGTCAGCGGTGGGGCCGAGGCCGCCGGCCACGACCACGAGGGCCGGCTCCAGCTCAACCGCGCGCGTAAGCGCCCATCCGATGGCACCTTCCGCGTCGGGGACGCTGAGGACCCTGGCGACAGTGACGCCGCGCCCTTCGAGGTCACGGGCAAGAAAGGGGCCGTTCGAGTCGGTGATCCGCCCGTCTGTGAGCTCCGTGCCCACCGTGATTATCACCGCCTGTGGATTCACCGTTCGATCTCCAGGTATTTGCGGGCGTTGAGGAAATAATTGACGCCGGAAACGACCGTGAGCAGCGCCGCCAGGTAAATGAGGTACCAGCTGAGCGGCCTCCCGAAAATGAAACCGAACTCGGGCAGGATGAGCGCGACCACCGCCACTATCTGGCTGAACGTCTTCACCTTGCCCAAGCGGCTGGCGGGGATTACCACATGTTCGGCCGCGGCCACCAGCCTGAGGCCGGAAACCGAGAATTCCCGCGCGATGATGACCATGGCCAGCCAGGCGGAGATCCGCCCCAGTGAGACCAGCGAGATCAGCGCCGCCGAGATGAGCAGCTTGTCGGCCAGGGGGTCGAGGAACTGCCCCAGGACTGTCACCGCGTTGCGGGTGCGGGCAAAATAGCCGTCAAGGGTGTCGGTGACCGCAGCGGCGACGAAGATGCCGGCGGCGACGGCGGCGCTGTAGGGCACCAGCTCGAATTCGAGCAGGAAGACCATGAAGACCGGTATCAGAAGGATGCGGAATATCGTCAGGGCATTGGCGAGCGTCACCGGCACCACCCAGCGCCTCCCCTCGCCCGTGGCCGGGTGTGAGTCAGTCGAGGCGGCTGGCCGTGTCGGGTTCACCAATCCAGTAAGCGTCTAGCCGGTGACAGGGGTTACACCACCGGGTGTGACATTATAGACCTTCATGCCTGTCAGTTGCTGCGTCTTGCCGTTCACCTTCATGACCAGCCCCGTGACACTGCCGACCTTCAGCCATACCTGGCTGGCCGACCCCAGATCGGAGCTGCCCAGTGTCTTGCTGTCCCCCCGGGAAAGGGTTGACGACCAGATCTGCTCTTTGAAACCGGAGTCCTTGTAGACAGCGATCCAGTTGTTCGATGAGGTCGCCTCAAACGCGATCTCCAGCGAGCTCGGCTGTGTCCGCGTGGGCGGCGTCGTGACCGTGGCGGCCTGCGTGGAGGTCGCGGTGGCGGCAGGCGCTGTGGAAGTGGTTGTATCCATGCCGTTGGTGGTCACCAGAGCGGGAGTCTGATTCGAGGAATTGCCCCATCCCAGATACGCGAGAACCGTGATGATCGCCACCGCCAGCGCGGCCACCAGGATATAATTCTGCCGCTTGCGGGGCACCTTGGTCTTGGCTGTCCTGGGAGGCTGGATGAGATGCTCCCTGTGGTCGCCGGTGCCGAAACGGTCGTTGAACTCATCGAGGACTACCTGATAATCCAGGCCCAGATACTCGGCGTAAGTCCGGAGGAATCCCTTCACATATGTCCCTCCCGGCAAGACGCCAAAATCCTCGTTTTCCATGGCCTGTATATATTTGACCCGGATCTTGGTGTCTTCCTCCGCCTGCTGCAGGGAGATGTTCCTCCGCACCCGGGCGTCGCGCAATGTGCTTCCGATTTCAAACATTTGTTCCCCCGTTATGACTGCATCCTCCCGGAGCCCCTCTACAATTCCTCGATTGGGCCGCGTTCAAACGATGTGAGCTCTGGTACAAAGCGATTTTAGCATTAAAGACGCAGGTTTTCCGGCAACTGGTGAGAATAAATGGGTATCTTTCAGTGCTTATTGACAAACTCGCATGAACTGATAGGATTTCTCCATCCTACCCGGGAGTTGCGGTGCAATCTTTGTGGGCAGGCACAAATCGAGATAAGGTCTCCAAATTCATCCCTGCTGCTTTGCAGACAGGCCGGCGTGTCCTTTCACGCCGGTTTTTTTATGGGATGACGTGTTTTCATGCCAGTCCTTGCCGGCCGGTGGGGGAATGCCCCCGCGCCGGATTCCGGGAGAGCCACATTATTTGACCGTTACGCCAAGAGCTTCATAAAACCTGTCAGGGAGGAATGCCTATGTGTGTTTTGGGTGCATGCGCGGGTTGCAAAAGGTATCGAGTCAAGAGGAGAGCATCATGCGACTAGACATCACCAGGCGCGACTTCCTCAAACTGTCCGGCGGCACCGCCGCCATGCTGGGCCTTTCCCAATCATGGGTGCCGAAGATCGCCCTGGCGCTGGAGCAGGCGGCCCAGCGTCCTCCGGTCGTCTGGATGAGCTTCATGGAATGCACCGGCTGCCTCGAGTCATTCGCCAAGTCGGTCAACCCATCCACGGCCGACATCGTGCTGGATATCATCAGCCTCAACTACCAGGAAAACATCATGGCGGCGGCCGGCACCCAGGCTGAGGCGGACCTCAAGAATACGCTGGACAAGGGCGGCTACATCGCAATCATCGAGGGCGCCATCGCCGTGGGCATCCCGGAGGCCATGATGGTGGCCGGCAAGACTTCCCTGGATCTGGTGAAGGAGGTCACCCAGAACGCGGCGGCCACGTTGTGCGTGGGAACCTGCGCCGCCTATGGCGGCGTCCAGGCGATGAAGCCCAACCCCACGGGCGCCAAGGGAGTCAAGGACGCCATCGGCATCGAAACGGTAAACGTGCCGGGATGCCCGCCGAACCCGGCGCATATCCTCCCGACCATCGTGCATTACCTGCTGTTTAACAAGCTGCCCGATCTGGACAGCGACGGCAGGCCGCTGTTCCTGTTCGAGCAGAAGATCCACGACAACTGTGAGCGGCGGGCCCATTTCGACGCCGGCAGGTACGTGGGCGAGTTCGGCACTCCGGAAGAGACCCTGCAGTACTGCCTGTACAAGATGGGATGCAAGGGTCCGGAGACGCATTCCCCCTGCCCGAAGACGCTCTGGAACGCCAAGCAGAGCTGGTGCGTCAAGTGCGGCAACGGCTGCATCGGCTGCATGGAGCCTGATTTCTGGGACCGCTTCGAGGACTTCTACCAGCGTTTGCCGAATGTGCCAATTCCCGGTTTCGTTGGGGTCAAGACATCGGCCGACTGGGTCGGGTCCACCCTGGTGACCGCGACCATGGCCGGCATCGGCATTCATGCCATCGCCTCGGCGGCCACGGGCAGATACAAGAAGCACCCCGATATACCCGTCAAGGAAGTTCCCAAATCCAAAGGACCCAGTGAAGGGAGTGAAGACTAATGGCCCGAGTCGTAGTCGATCCGGTCACCAGGATCGAAGGCCATCTCCGCGTCGAGGTCGAGGTTGACGGCGGCGTGGTCAAGGACGCCTGGACCACCTGCACCCTCTTCCGCGGTTTTGAGATCTTCATCAAGGGCCGCCCGCCCCGTGACGCCTGGCATATCGCCCACCGCATCTGCGGCGTCTGCCCCACTTCCCACGGGATCGCGGCCACATTGGGGCTGGAGCAGTCATTCGGTGTGGACCTCCCCTATAACGCCCTCCTGGTCCGCAACCTGATGGAATGCGCCCAGGAGCTGCACTCGCATGTGCTCTGGTTTTATACGCTCAACGCGTTTGATTATGTGGACGTGGTCAGCGGCCTGTCGGCGGCGCCTTCCACCCCGGGGCTGAAGCTGGTGCAGGACCGGCTCAAGGCGTTCGCCGCCAGCGGGCAGCTGGGCTTCCTGGAAAATGGTTACTGGGGGCATCCGGCGATGAAGCTGCCGCCGGAGATGAACCTGGAACTGACCGCCCATTACCTGCAGGCCCTTGACATCCAGGCCAAGGCGGCCCAGACGCTGGCGGTGTTCGGAGGCAAGTTCCCGTTCCACATGTCAACACCGCCGGGCGGCGTCACCTGCATCCCGTCGCTCGAGGATATCGAGAACTACGAATACATCATGAAGGAAGTCAACGATTTCGTCCGGAATGTGTTCGTGCCCGACGTGCTGGCGATCGCTCCTTATTACATGGATCTGGCCACCATCGGGAAGGGCGTCGGCAACTTTCTCACTTGGGGCGTGCTGGAAGACAGGAGCCACGACCCGTACAAGCGGTTCCTGCCCCGGGGCGCCATCTTCGACAGCAAACTCGCGGTCGATAAGGTCGACCCCTCCGAGGTGCAGGAATACGTCAGCCACAGCTGGTATACGGAGGACTCGGGCCAGGGCAAGAACCCGGGAGACCCGAACGCCACCACCAAGCCCGATTACACCACGCTTGATACCGCCAAAAAATACACCTGGAGCAAGTGCACCCAGATCAAGAACCATCCCATGGAAGTGGGCACGCTGGCCAGGATGCTGGTGGCCTATCTCTCCGACGCCCCGGGCGCCAAGAAGATCGTCGACAGCACCCTGGCGGCGCTGGGCGCGGCCGGCAAACCCCAGATACTGATCTCGGCTCTGGGACGCGTGGCGACCAAGGCTCTGGAAGCTTCACTGTTCGCCGACGCGACCGAAGCCAATCTGGCGGCCCTGAAGGCAAACCTCAAGAGCGGTGACAGCTACTGGTTCGACCCGAAGGGCAGCCAGGTACCGGAGAAGGGCAACGGCGTCGGCGCCTGGGATGCCCCCCGCGGGGCCCTGGCGCACTGGAACCGCATCCAGGACAGCCGGATCGCCAACTACCAGGCGGTGCCGGCTTCCAATTGGAACTTCTCGCCCCGCAACGACCAGGGGCAGCGGGGGCCGGTGGAGGAAGCGCTGGTGGGAACGCCGGTGGCCGACCCCGAGAAACCACTGGAGGTGCTCAGGGTAATTCACACCTTCGATCCATGAATTGCCTGCGCGGTTCACGTGATTGAACCGAAAAGCAATAAAGTCCTCAAATTCCAGGTCCGTTAGGCGGTGAGTCAGATGACCGACCGAGTACTGGTAAAGCAAAGACACTGGGTCTATATTTTGCTGCACTGGCTGATCGTAGGCTGCCTCGCGGTCCTGGGCGTAACCGGATTCTACATTCACCACCCGTTCTTCACCATCGGTTCCGGGGAAGAACACCTCTTCATGACGATGGCCTGGATCAGGTGGACGCACTTCATCTTCGCGGCCATCCTGATCGAGAGCGTGGCCATCCGCTTCGAGCTGGCGTTCTTCTCCCATTACGACCCCGACTGGCGGGACGTGGGTCCCAGCACAAAGAACATCAGGGCCTTGCCGGAAGCGCTCTCGTATTACCTTTTCCTGCGCAAGGACCACCGCTACTGGCGGAAAGAGAACCCCGTGATGAACGTGATCATCATCCCGCTGTGGCTGCTGGCCTACCTGTTCGCCATCCTTTCCGGGTTCGCCCTCTTCAATGGCAATTTCTTCTGGGGCCTGACGAGCACCAACACCTTGCTCGGGTGGATGCCCCGGCTGTGGGGCAACGAAGAAAATCTGCGCACCTGGCACTACTACCTGATCTGGTTCTTCGTCACCAGTGGCGCCATCATCGTCTACATGCACATCCTGCGCACCACTTCTGAAAGGGACCGCACCTTCCGCAGCATGCTGTCGGGCTGGCGGCTGGTGCCGCGCAAGTACACGCCCATCAAGGGCGGTTCCGGGAAACCGGCCGGCCCCGGCGGCAGGCGCGCCGGCGGCGCCGGTTGGAGCGGTGATGAGGAGGAACGCATAGACTCTCAAGAGCGCAGCGGTTCTGAAGGGCGCAGTGGCTTTGAAGGGCGTATTGACGCCGGGGAGCGCATCGAGGATGTGGGACCCGCCGGCTCTGAAGGGCGGTGAGGCACGCACAGCGGCATCCGACCAGACAATGCCGGTGACAGCGCCACCAGGGTCCTTGTCCTTGGGGTCGGGAACATGATGATGGGAGACGAGGGCGTTGGCGTGCGCGTGATCCGGCGGCTGCTGGAAGATTACATCCTTCCGCCCGGAGTAGACGCGGTCGATGGCGGCACCGGCGGCCTGTCGCTGCTGCCGCTGATCCGGGAGTCGGGCCGGGTGATCCTGGTCGACGCCCTCGATGCAGGAGCTAAGCCCGGCAGCATCTTCCTGCTGGAAGCCGCCGACATCGAGGAAACCCCGCGCCTGCGACTGTCGCTTCATGACACCGGCATCCTGGATGTGCTCAGGTCGGCGAGCCTGCTGGGCGGGCCGGTGCCGGCCACGGTCATCGGCATCCAGCCGGCGAGGATGGATGAATTCGGCGGGGAGCTGTCAGAGATAGTGGAAAACCGGATGGAGGATGTACTGGGCATGATCCTGGAAATGTTGGCTGCCGAGGGCCTCGAACCGCATCCCCGGGGAAACTGCTCCCCTCTATGGAA
>JAJYIN010000001.1:11171-43619 GCA_021790075.1 Actinomycetes bacterium
CGCTCTGAATATGCTGTGACGGAAAGCATCCTGGAGATCATCCAGGCCGAGGCGGCCAAGGCCGGCGCCGGCACGGTCGGTGAGGTCACGGTGGTGATCGGCGAGCTGTCCAGTTTTGTTGACCGTTCCATCGAATTTTATTTTGAGGAACTCTCCAAAGGGACCGTCGCCGAAGGAGCGCGGCTCAACTTCCAGAAAGTCGAAGCGCGGGCGGCCTGCCTTGATTGCGGCACCGAGTTCAGGCCCCGGCACGCCTTCTTTTCCTGCCCGCAGTGCAGCTCGCCGCTGTTCAACGTCCTGCGGGGGCACGAGTTTTACGTGGAGAGCATCGATGTCGACTGAGGCTTTATAAAGGGTTTGAACTGAAGTGAAAATCGAGGTTAAAAAGAACATCCTCGCCAGTAACGCCGTGGTCGCTGCCGGCAACCGGGAACGGCTGGAGCGGCACGGCGTGTCGATGATAAACCTGATGGCGTCTCCCGGCGCCGGCAAGACCAGCGTTATCACCAGGGCCATCGAGGGCGTTCGCGGCGAGCTGTCGCTGGGGGTGATCGAGGGCGACATCGCTTCAGAGATCGATTCCCTGGCCATCGAGGCTATGGACGTGCCCGCCATCCAGATCAACACCGGCGGCTCCTGCCACCTGACGGCGGCCATGGTCGGCTCGGCCCTGGATCACCTGGACCTGGGAGCGCTGGATATGATCATCATCGAGAACGTCGGCAACCTGGTCTGCCCGGCCGAGTTCGATCTCGGAGAGACTGCCCGTGTGATGATCGCCAGTGTCGCCGAAGGCCACGACAAACCACACAAGTACCCGCTCATGTTCCGCGAAGTGGACGCGATCATCATCAACAAGATCGATTTGCTGCCGTACTGCGATTTTGACCTGCCCCAGTTCCGCCAGATCGTCGCAGGACTCAACCCGGGTGCCCGTCTCCTCGAGCTGTCCTGCAAGGATGGGTTTGGCGCCGGCGACTGGTGCGACTGGCTGCTGGGCGCAGCCGCCCGGGTCAGCGGCGGCGCCTGAGAGGAACCGCGGGCCGATCGGAGTATAACCGCCCGGGGTGGCGGCAGCGCCGGAGAGGAACCGGAGGCTGATCCGGCAGGCAATCCGGATTCAACTCCGGCAGAGGACTGGTTCCGAGCATGAATGAGATGGACATCAGCGAAAGGATCCTGGAGACGGCCTGCGCCGAGGCAGAGCGCACCGGCGGCCGCGTCGTTACCCTGAGCGTCTCGGTCGGGTCGCTGTCTGGCTGCCATATCCCGTCGCTAAAGACCTGGCTCGAGGAGCTTTCCCGCGGCACCGCCGCCGAGGGTTGCACCGTGGATCTCCTGGCGGCGGAGCCGCTGGCCCGCTGCCTTGGCTGCAGCCGCGTCTTCGCCCCTGAGAGAGACCGGCCCGCCTGCAGTTGCGGCTCGACTGTTTTTTCTCTCATTTCCGGTCAGGAAGCCTGTCTGGACAGCTTCGTGCTCGAATACCCAGATGCGGATGGGCCGCCGCTTGGATTCGGGCCGGCAGACCCTGACTCCCCGGGTTACAACGTATTGCCGGCCGACGGCTAGCCGGCCGGGTCAGTCATCCCATGAACACGCCTTCCGGGAAAGCCAGCACCGATTCGGGCGCCACCGGCGTCGTTCGCGTTCTCATCTCCATCACCGGGGTCGTGCAGGGGGTCGGTTTCCGGCCGTTCATCTACCAGAAGGCGAGTAGCCTGGGCCTGTGCGGCAGTGTCATCAATACGTCGGCCGGGGTAACCATTGACGTCGAAGGCCCGGCGGCGGCCGTCGAAACGCTGATCTCGTCGCTGCCGGCGGATGCTCCGCCGCGGGCCGTGATCGGCTCCATGGCGGTTGAAGGAGCAAAGCCGGAGGGGCGGCGCGGCTTCGAGATCGGTGCTTCGGCGCGGCTGGCCGGCCTCTCGCAGCTGGTGTGTCCCGACAGCTGCACCTGCGATGACTGCCTGGCCGAGCTGCGGGAACCGGCCGGCCGGCGTTTCCGTTATCCCTTTATCAACTGCACCAACTGCGGGCCCCGGTTTACTATCATCGAGGACCTCCCTTACGACCGGCCTTTGACCACAATGAAGAACTTCGATATGTGTGATGATTGCCGGGCCGAATACGAAGACCCGGCCGACCGGCGTTTCCACGCCGAGCCCAACGCCTGCCCCGTTTGCGGGCCCAGCCTGTGGCTGGCCGATCACGAAGGCGTGGCCCTGCCGGTTTCCGACGCCATCGAGGCGGCGGCGGCGGCGCTCAGGGACGGCCAGATACTGGCGATCAAGAGCCTGGGCGGTTTCCAGCTGGCCTGCCTGGCTACGGATGAGGCCGTGGTGGGGCGCCTGCGGCGGCGCAAGCGCCGGCCCCACAAGCCCTTTGCCCTGATGGCCGCCTCGATCGAGGACGCCGCGATGATTTGCCATATCTCTGCCCGCGAAGGGGAGTTGCTTGCGGCCGTCGAACGGCCAATTGTTCTCCTGCGCCGTCATGCTGATAGCGGCATTGCCGCATCGGTCGCTCCGGGGCTGGCCCATCTGGGAGTGATGCTGCCGTATACGCCGCTCCATTTCCTGCTCATGGACGCCGTGGGCACGCCCCTGGTGATGACCAGCGGCAACCTCACCGAGGAACCCATCTGCCGCACCAATGCGGAAGCCATTGAGCGCCTGGCGCCGGTGGCCGACCTGTTCCTGCTTCATAACCGGGGGATCCGTTCCACTTACGACGACAGTGTATTCATGGTGGAGCAGGACCGGCCGCTGGCGATCCGCCGGGCCCGCGGCTATGCGCCCCTGCCGGTAAGGCTGCCCCGGGACGGCCCGCCGCTTCTGGCCGGCGGCGCCGGCCTCAAGAACACTTTTTGCCTGTCGCTGGGGCGGGATGCCTTTGTCTCCCAGCACATCGGGGATCTGGAAAACGCCGAGACGCTGCTTCATTACGAGCGCACCGAGAGCCTTTACGAACGCCTGTTCTCCATCCGGCCGGAGGCATTTGCCTGCGACCGCCATCCTGATTATCTCTCCTCGATATTCATCAAGGAGCGCAACCCGGAGCCCCTGCAGTTTCAGCACCATCGCGCCCATGTGGCTGCCTGCCTGGCGGATAACGGTTTTACCGGAGCTGCGGTGGGAGTGGCCCTCGACGGCACCGGCCTGGGCGACGACGGCGCTATCTGGGGCGGCGAGTTCTTCACCGGCGGGCTGGACAGCGGGCTGGAGCGGGCGGCGCACCTGGAGTATTTCCAGCTGCTGGGCGGCGAGGCGGCTATTCACGAACCCTGGCGCACCGCTCTGGCGCTGGTATGGAAATACGCGCCCGGCGACCTGGACTTTGTGGCCAGGCTGCTGGACATTCCGGGCACCAAGCAGGAACTGCTCATGCGCCAGCTCAAGACCGGCCTGAACTGTCCGCAGACTTCCAGCTTTGGGCGCCTGGTCGACGGAGCCGCCGCCCTGGCGCTGGGGCGCCACCAGGCCACTTACGAGGCGCAGGCGGCGGTGGAGCTGGAAGCAGCCGCCTGGCGGCGGGTGTGGAAGCTGGAGGCTGAAGGCAGGCAGCCTGGCGGCGGCCCTTCGTTTGACGAAGTGGCCACACCCGCAATCGACGGCGCTTCCGGCGCTGATGAGCCCAGGTTATCCGACCTCGCTTACCGGTTTTCCCTTAATTTTCAGGCAACGCCATGGACTCTTTCCCCCCAGAGGTCGATCCTGCGGTTGATCGCCGACCTGAAACAGGAGGAAGATCCGGAAGTGATGGCGCTGCGCTTTCACCTGGGGCTGGCAGAGGCTATAGTACGAACCAGCACCAAGCTGGCCGAGCACCATGGGCTCAGGACCGCGGCCCTGAGTGGGGGCGTATTTCAGAACCGGCTGCTGTCGCGGCTAGTGCGGGAAGGACTGGCCCGTGAGGGGCTGGAAGTGCTCGGCCACCAGCAGCTGCCTCCCAACGATGGCTGCATTTCCTATGGCCAGGCGGTGCTGGCCCGTTACGCTTACAAGGAGTAAACATGTGCCTGGCAGTCCCGGCCCGGATAATCGGGCTTGAAAACCAGATGGCGACCGTCGAGCTCGGCGGCCTCACGCGGCAGGCGTCCACGGCGCTGCTGCCGGAGGCGGCTCTGGGGGATTACGTGCTCGTCCATGCCGGCTTTGCCATCTCCCTGGTCGACGAGCAGGAAGCACTGGAGACGCTGCGCCTGTTTGAAGAGATAGCGGTGGCGGAAGCGGATGCCGAAGCCGCGGAGGCGGAAGATTGGGCCGGCCTTGACCAGGACTGACATGCGGCTTGCCTTCCTGGACGATTTCCGGAACCAGGAACACGCCGCCCGGCTGCTCGCGCAGCTCCATGAAGAGCGCCCGCCCGCCGTCCCGCTGAAGATCATGGAAGTATGCGGCACGCACACGATGGCGATCTCGCGGCACGGCATCAGGCAGGCGATCCCGGCCTGGGTCCGCCTCATCTCCGGACCGGGCTGCCCCGTCTGCGTCACCGCCAACTCCGACATCGACACCTTTATCGAGATGGCCCGGCAGCCGGGCGTGATCGCCGCTACCTTTGGCGACATGCTCAAGGTGCCGGGCACGCGTATGGGACTGGCCGAGGCCAGGAGCCGGGGCGCGCGCGTCCATGTCGTTTATTCCACCCTCGATGCCCTCAGGCTGGCCCGGGAGAACCAAGGCAAGCAGGTGATCTTCTTTGGGGTGGGCTTCGAGACAACGGCGCCCACCGTGGCGGCGGCGCTCCTGCAGGCCCGCGAGGAGAACCTCACTAACTTCTTTGTCCTGTCGGTCCACAAGCTGGTGCCGCCGGCCCTGGAGGCGTTGTGCGCCTCCCCGGAGCTGGCCGTGGACGCCTTCCTCTGCCCCGGTCATGTGTCGGCCATCATCGGCCCGGCCGCCTACGAGCCGGTCGCACGAGACCACAAGGTGCCTTGTGTTATCTCGGGCTTCGAGCCCGCCGATATCCTCCAGTCACTGGCGATGCTGGCGCAGCAGGTGGCGGAGGGCCGCTCAGAGGTTGAGCTACAGTATACCCGTGGTGTTCGCGCCGGCGGCAACCCCGCCGCCCGCGAGCTGATGGCGACCGTGTTCGAGCCGGCTGATGCCCGGTGGCGCGGGCTGGGAACGATACCAGGGAGTGGCCTCAGGCTGCGGCAGGAGTTCTCCGCCTTTGACGCCGCTGCCCGTTTCCCGGTCGACGCCGGCTATTCACGGGAGCCCAAGGGATGCATCTGCGGCTCCATTCTGACCGGGAAGAAGACCCCACCCGACTGCGCCCTCTTCGGCCGCGGCTGCACGCCGGACCACCCCGTGGGACCATGCATGGTATCATCGGAAGGAACCTGCGCCGCCTATTTCCATTATGAGGTTTAGAGCCTATTTCGACAGGTATATTCTGCTGCGGTCGGCTGCAAAGCCTTTGGGCTGCGTCCTCGGAGCACAAAGTCCTGACGTACCGCAGAGGACCGGAGCGAACCGGCTGCCGGAATCGTGAGTCGCGACAAGCATGAATGATGAAGAGAAAAAGGTGATGCTGGCCCATGGCAGCGGCGGCCGCCTGACACAGGAACTGGTGCAGTCGGTATTCGCCGCCGGCTTGGGCAACCCGATCCTGGACAGGATGGAGGACGCGGCCACGCTGGAGCTGCAGGGCCGGCTGGCGTTCACTACTGACAGCCACGTGGTCTCCCCCCTCTTCTTCCCCGGCGGCGACATCGGCCGCCTCTCCCTGACCGGCACCGTCAACGACCTGGCCATGATGGGAGCCGTCCCTCTGTACGTTGCCGCCGGTTTCATCATCGAGGAAGGGTTTCCACTGGCCGAGTTGGGACGGATCGTCACCTCGATGCGCGAAGCCTCCCGGGAAGCCGGGGTCCAGGTGGTGGCGGGCGATACCAAGGTTGTGGAGAGAGGCGCCGCCGACGGCGTTTTCATCACCACCAGCGGCATCGGGCTCATCCCGGACGGCGTCCGCATCAGCGCCGCCGCCGCCAGCCCCGGCGATGCGGTAATCGTGAGCGGCACCATCGGCGACCATGGCGTGGCCATCCTGAGCCAGCGCCAGGGAATGGATTTTGAAGTGGAGCTACGCAGTGATTGCGCTCCCCTGGGGGGACTGGTGCGCGGGATGCTGGAAGCTTCGCGGCGCATCCGGGTGCTGCGCGACCCTACCCGCGGCGGGCTGGCAGCGGTGCTCAACGAGATCGCTATTGCTTCGGGAGTGTCCGTCGAGATCGACGAGGAACGGATCCCCTTCCGGCCGGAAGTGCGGGCCGCATCCGAACTGCTCGGCCTGGACCCCCTGGTGATGGCCAACGAGGGCAAGCTGGTGGCCGTGGTGGCGGCGCAGGACGCCGGCAGGGTCCTGGAAGTCATGCGCAGCCACTCTCTGGGGAGCGAAGCCACCGTCATCGGCCGCGTCGAGACTGCCGCCGGAGAACGGCCGCGCGTGTTCGCCCGGACCATTCTGGGCAGCCGCCGGATCCTGTCGATGCCATCCGGCGAGCAGTTGCCCCGCATCTGTTAGGACTTGCGGGCCGGTTTCCAGCTGAAGGTCCGCGGCCAATACCCGGTGTAAGCCGGGCTGACGCCATCAGTAAAACCCTGCCGCCAGGTTGAAAGCCGCAATCCGCAGGACTAGAATGTGACTGCTTACATAGACTTGAGCCTAAACCCGTGATGAGCGGGTACGGAGGAACCAGGTTCCAGGGGCGAATCCGCGCGCAGGGCAGCATGGCAGCATAACATGACAGCCGTGCCGCGGCAGGGCACTTCCAAGCCCGAGCCCGTCAGCTAACTCCGCCGGCGTTTGGAAGGCAACGAACAGAGGTCAGATGTCAACCGCTGCTCGCTGGCGGTTTTTTAAATGCCATATTTTTCTGGTCTGAGGTTGGAATGTCGTTAAAACGTATGCTGATCGGGCAGCCGATCGAGACCGTGCAGGAGAAGCACGAACGCCTCTCCAAGGTCACAGGGCTGGCCATCTTTTCTTCTGACAACCTCTCCTCGGTCGCGTATGCAACCGAGGAGATCCTGCTGGCGCTGATGGTGGCCGGCACGGCGCTGCTCAATTACGCCCTGTTCATCGCCATCGCTATCGCAGCTCTGCTGGCAATCATCGCCATTTCGTACTTCCAGACCATCCATGCCTACCCCACGGGCGGCGGTTCCTACATCGTGGCCAAGGATAACCTCGGCACGGTGTCCGGTCTGGTCGCCGGGGCGGCGCTCCTGATCGACTATGTGCTGACCGTTGCCGTCAGCATTACCGCCGGCATTGCCGCGGTCACCTCGGCGGTTCCCTCCCTCTACGAGCACAGGGTGCTGCTCTGCCTGATCGCCATCGTCATCCTCATGCTCGGAAACCTCAGGGGATTGCGCGAAGCCGGCAAGTTGTTCGCTCTGCCTACCTATTTCTTTATCTTCAGCCTGCTGGGACTGATCGGCGTCGGCCTCTTCAAGGCCTTCACCGGCGCCGTGGCGCCCGCGCCCCTGCCGCCCATCACGGCCGCCGTCAGTTACGTGCCCCTGCTCGTCGTCCTGCGCGCGTTCGCATCCGGCTGCGCGGCCGTGACCGGTATCGAAGCCGTCTCCAACGGCGTCAGCGCCTTCAAACCGCCGGAGGCCCGCAACGCCAGCATGACGCTCCTGATAATGGCGGCCCTCCTGGGGATCATGTTTGTCGGCACCTCTTTCCTGGCCGACCATTTCAACATCATCCCGGTGGAGAACCAGACCGTGCTCTCACTGCTGGCGGCCACGATCTTTTCCAAGGGTGTCATCTATTACCTGATCCAGGCGGCCACGGCGCTGATCCTGATACTGGCCGCCAATACATCCTTCCAGGACTTCCCCCGCCTGTCGTCCGTGATGGCCGCCGACGGTTTCATGCCCCGGCAGCTGGGCAGCCGCGGCGACCGGCTGGTGTTTTCCAACGGCATCATCATCCTGGGAGGCTTCGCCGCCGTGCTGGTGATCGTCTTCGGTGGCGATACGCATCGCCTGATTCCGCTGTACGCGGTCGGCGTCTTTCTCGCCATCACCCTCTCCCAGGCAGGCATGGTCAAGCATTGGCTCAGCAATCGGGAAAAGCACTGGCGCCGGAATATCCTCATCAACGGCCTGGGGGCGTTTACCACCACCATCGTGGTCATTATCATCGTCTGGTCCAAGTTCCGGGACGGGGCCTGGATCGTGGTCCTCGCCATTCCGCTGATCGTTTACCTGACCATGCAGGTAAAACGCCATTACGATTCCATCGCCAGGCAGCTGTCGCTGGAAGGGGAGGCGCCCCAGGCCGAGTTCTCGCACCATTCGGTGATCATACCGGTCTCCGGGGTACAGCGCGCGGTCGTGGGCGCGGTCAGGTACGCCAAGGTGCTGTCTGACGACGTCACGGCCGTCTATGTGTGTTTCGACCCGGCAGCTACCGCAAAGGTGAGGGAGAAATGGGAGCAGTACGGCATGGGCGTGCCGCTGCTGGTGCTGGACTCACCCTACCGCTCGGTGATCGAGCCGCTGATGGAATACATCGAGGGCGTGCGCGAAATCCATCCCGACGGCGTCATCACCGTCATCCTGCCTGAATTCGTGCCCCAGCGCTGGTGGCATCACCTGCTGCATAACCAGACCGCGCTGCTGATCAAAGGTATTTTACTGTTCAAAAAAGGTGTGGTGGCCACCAGCGTGCCGCTGCACCTGCGGGCCTAGCCGGGCTTTCTGCTGAGGCTAGACCGTGAAGCGTGCGGCGGCCTGGTGGCCTCTCCCGGCCGCAGGCCAGCTCAACCTGCTGTCAACCTCCGGTGGACGGCGCCGTCCCCAGGATGACCTGGATGTTCATCTGGTTGCCGCCCCTCTGAACCGTCAGGTTGACTTTATCGCCTGGTTTGAGCGTGTTAATGATCCCTGCCAGATCGGAATCGCTGACCAGAGGCGTGCCGTTGGCGCTCGTAATCACATCGTTGGGCTTGAGGCCGGCTGCTGCCGCCGGCGAGCCGCTGGCGACCTGGCTCACCAGGACGCCCTTGGTGATATTGAGGCCGAGGTGGGCCGCCACCGCGGGATCCAGCGGCGCATAGGTAATGCCCATATAGGGATGCACCACATGGCCGGTGGCCACAATCTGGTCCGCTAACGACTTGGCGGTATTGACCGATATAGCGAAGCCGATCCCCTGCGCGACCGCTCCGGATGTGTCCGAGCTCGCCACCAGCGTGTTTATGCCGATCACCTGGCCGCTCAGGGTGACCAGCGGTCCGCCGGAATTGCCCGGGTTAATGGGGGCGTCGGTCTGGATCACATCGAACAGGTACGGCCCCGGTTGATTGGGTGTGGTGGCCGGTTCCTGCACCGCCCGGCCCAGGGCGCTGATCACGCCCGCGGTGACGGTCGGCCCGCCCGGCAGCGCCAGCGCGTTTCCGATCGCCACTACCCACTCCCCTACCTGCCCTTTGCTGGAATCACCCAGCGAAGCCACCGGCAGGTTGTCACCGGTGATCTGCACCACGGCTATGTCAGACAGGCTGTCGCCGCCGATGATCTTGCCGCTGAAGGAACGCCCGTCCGGCAGGGTCACCAGCAGGCTCTGGGCGCCCTCGATCACATGATTGTTGGTGAGGATATGGCCCTGGTCGTCATAGATGACGCCGGACCCGACACCGGCAGGTATCGTGTAAGGCTGGTTGAACTGTCCGGATACCTGCTGCTGGTTGGTGATCCGGACGACTGCCGGTTTCACCGCCTGGGTCGCCTGGATAATCGCGGCGCTAAAACCACCGGCGCTGGGAATGTTCGGCGGCGGCGCCAGATTTCCCGGTGCGGTGCCGGTTGGGGATGTGCCGGTTGTCTGCTGATCATCGCAGCCGCTCACCAACCCGGTGACCAGAGCCGCGATCAGCAAGATACCGGCGGCAAGGACAGTTACCTTTCTCATCATGTCCCCCTTCGAGTCTCCCGTGGCTTCCAACAGATTTGAGCTAGGCTTTTTATACCCGGAGGGCCCCGGTCAAAACCGGCCGGCTCCCTGGCGCTCGAGGCCGCCGTTATTTTACCTTGAATTTCTTCTCTCCGATCTGCTCGATTCGCAAATTGAGATCGGCCGGACCTGCTTTGAGGCTGGCCCATTCACGCCTGATCACGTTGATGTGATTATCAGGCCTGATTAAATCCATCCAAGATTTTATGGAGTAATACTCAGGATATGAAATCTCTTTCGCATGGATGTATTGTCCCTCAAAGTTGCTGATACCAACGGGAAGATTGTAAAATTCTACCTCGCTGCCCGCGGGAAATTTGTTAACATTTTCCTTAATTCTGGTCAGCAGGAGGCCGGTAAAATCACTGTCCGTCTTCCATTCGTCAGCCCGATTGATCAAATAGGTCGATAAGGGAAACGAGAGAGCCAAAGCCGCCGCGAGAAGGAAGGCAACTATTCTCGCTGCGTTTCTTGTCCGACGTCTGGATGACCATGATTGCACTGCTGATTTTGCGGCTTTTTGGCTTTCAAGCAGAAACACTGAAACCAGAATACTGAAAGGGACCAGAGGGAAGTACGCGTTTCTGTGAGCGAAAGTCAAGGTTGGTAGATAAATCAGAAGAGGGACGACCAGCCAAATGACGGCAAACAGCACCAGCTTTCCGTAGATTGAATAACGATAGTAATTTATCAGTTTCCGGCGTTGATCAAACGCAATCAGAATCAGCCCGCATACAACTATGAGCAAGGGAATCAGGCTTCGCAAGCTTTGTTTAACCGACTGATTAAAGAAGCTGTTCATTATGGGGCCGGAAGCGAAAATCAAGCCAAAAAACAAAAGAGTGATTGTGAAATAGACAGAATATGCCGCGTTGCGCTCTTTCCTGTTCCATGTTTCCCAGTTCTTGAACAGGCGCCATGCATAAAAAAAGAGAAAAAGGGTTGCCGACCCCAGAAACAGATAAACCAGAGTTTTCCATGAATATAAAGAAAAGGGCCGAAAGAGCCAGCCCAGTATATCGCCCGGGTACAGGAGGTCGGAAAAATACATGGAGCTGATTTTGGAAAAAGCCTCAACGTTGTTTTCAGGAAGGTGAACCCTCCAATGATATCCTCCCATACCATGCAAAACCATAGTGCGCCAAACCAGGAAAATGCCGGTGGCAACCAGATATGGAGCGCAGGTTTTTAAAATGGCGAGAACGTCTCTTTTGCAAACTTTCCCGGCAGAAAAGATGGCCAGGTAAGCGATGAGCAAAGCAGGAAGCGCGAAGGCGATTTCTTCGGAGCCGAGCGCCAGGAGATAAGAAACCAGGGAGGGAACAAGATACCTTTTTCTGTGTGGTGAAGCATCGACATATTTAATAAAAAACAGAAAGGCAATGAGCATAAAAATTGCCGGTAGAATGGTCTGCCGCCGGGAAGATGCGGCCAGACTTTCGAGCACAATTGGGTGAACTGTAAACACGAGTCCACTTAGAATAGAAGCAGTGCGGCTCCGGCTCAGGATGAAAACGACGTAGACGACCAGAAACACAGCGGAAAGATGAAGAAGAAAGTCGGTCAAGTGATACCCAAACGGGTTGAGACCCCACAAAGCGTAATCGAGGCTGTAGGATAAAACCGAAACCGGCCTGTAAGCTACGGCAACATCAAAGCCTGTTCCCGCCATCGTGTACTTGCCAAAAATCCTCACCACGTCGTGAAGACCATGGATTCTGCCAGTGTCGATCAGGCTGAGGGTGTCGCTTCCCACAAAGGAATAACCAAATATGTCCTTGTAAAAGACGAGGGCAATCAGAGCCAGAGATGCAAGAATAACAAGGAAGGCGGTTTTTCCAGCAACAGGCTCTTTGCGCGCGCGCTCTTTGGCATAAGTCCCGGTTGCTGATAGTTTGGCTATGTTCTCTTTGCCGGTTGCCATTTCAGAAGAGATGCTTCCCAAACTGACTTATCTCCCTTTCACTTCATAGAGCGCTTCTGCGACCGGAAAAGGCTCGCCATGTTCAAAATCCTGGTAAGTGACGGCTTTATATTCCAAGGGAAAGGGTCCGCCCAGCTCTTTGATATTTGGCAGTGGCTTAAACGGCAGGGTTACCGAAATCAGGATCTGCGCCCCGGGGTTCTCTTCCTCCGCCCGCCTCAAAAGACCGGGCAGCGTTTCCCTGGTCGCCCCGATCAGCCTGATATCAGTGCGCTCGCTATCGATTTTCTGGGCATAAAGCAACCCCGTATATGAATCCCAATCGGCCAGGATTACCGCATCCTGCCTGGAGTGATCAAAAACTGTATTAATATATTGCCTCATGCCATAATCATTTCTGTGGTTGACGAAGTCCCATGTTCTGGTAACTCCCAGCAACAGCACCGCGAAATAAACGGCTCCAATGATGATCACCGGCAGATGGCGCAGGCGTCCCCGGCCCAGGTAAGCCTCACCCATGCACATGATGAGAAAAACAGAAAACCCTGTCCACACGGAGAAGTACATCAGTAAAGACAGATGATAAAAGGGATAGTCGCCGCTAAAGAAAAACAGGAAAAACATGTGCGCCACCATGGCCGCGGCGAGAAATAAAAGGGGGCGCCACAGGTTCCGCAGCGCCGGCCACACAGCCGGATACAAAAGCACGATGGCCGGTCCAAATACGAGAAAGGCATAAGACGGGAAATAGCTTTGCTGAACTACCTGTACAAGCAGGTCCTTGGTCTGAACAAGCCCCGGCAGCTTCAGCGTCTCATGGCCTTCCGCCCGGGCATCGCTGGCAGAAACATACCTGATAAAAGACGTAACAGAGTCAATTTGCTGATAATCGATTAGCGGATGCATTGCGCTGCGAATCGGCAGAAACAAGTAAGGACTGATCCCTAAAAGGAAAAAAGCAAGAGTCAATAAAAGCGGCTTGGTCCGGAATAGCCCGCGCCACGGCCCCAGAAAAAAGATACCGGCAACCAGGACCGGTAAAAAAAACAATAAAGTGATGTGCCAGGTTATACCTGCGCCGAACAGCCCCGCCCCCACCCATACCAGGCGATTGTCTCCGTTTCGTCGCCAAATAAGTAACAGTGTCAGCAGAATTGCGCTTATGGCTGGTACAGCATTGTACGGATTGGCCACCGCCGCGTGTGACCACCAAAGTCCGCCAACCGCCAGGGTGATGCTGGACACCAGAGCAGGCAACATACGGCCGAACAACGTATAACTAAGAGCATAAACAGCAACTACGCCAATGGCGCCGATGACCGCAGATAAAAAATTTACGCGGACGGCGACATTTCCGACAGGGGCGAGCGAAAAAAGCCAGGCCACGATATCGTACGCCGGCGAACCGGGCGCATGGGCAATTCCCATGGTGGCGGCGCTGGCCTGCCAGTCGGCGACATCGTGGGCAAGTACGTCCGGAGCGACGGTATAAGAATAAAGGGCGAGGGTGGCCAAGCCCAGGAGAAAACCAGCGATAACGCTGGGCTTGAGAAAGAAAGCTTTCATCACTTAGGGAGTCGTATCCTTCACCTCAAAAAGCTGCAAAGCGGCAGGGAGCGGTTCACCGTGAGAGTAGTCCTGGTAGGTCTTGCCCTTGATGCTCACAAAGATTGGTTGGCTCAGTGCCACAATATTGTTCGCCTGGTCCATTGGCAAAGTGCGGGAAAGCAATATCTGGTTTCTAGGATATTCCGACTCAAGCTGCGACACTTCCTCGCGCCACACGGCCGGTTGCAGCGATACTTTGAGAGTCAAATCAGGCCGCTCACCATCAACCTTCTGGGCGTAAAGAAGCGCGGGATAAGAGTCCCAGTCGGCCAGAATGACAGCATCCGGCCGAGCGGTCGCGAAAACATCGTCCACGTAGTGCCGCATGCTTACATCATTGGCATGGTTAACAAAACTCCAGACTCTTGGGATGCCGAGGGCCAGCATCGCAAAAAAGAACACTCCGGTCGCGACAACAAGCAACCGGCGCAACTTTTCGCCTTCCAGATAGCTCTCACCAACAGTCATGATGAGATAGACCGAGAAACCGACCCAAATGGAAAAATAAAACAGCAGCGGCAGATAGTACTGGTCATACATGCCGCTGATCAGTATGACCATCGTCATCTGCAGCACCATGCCTGCCAGTAAAAAGAGCAGAATACGGACGAATGGTTTGATTCTTGGCCACACGGCCGGATACAGCAGGATAATCGCCGGCCCGAACACCAGAAAGGCGTAAGAGGGATAATAACTGCTGCGGACTACTTCGGTAAGCCGGGCCTTGACGTCTCCCAGCCCCGGCACCTGGATCACTTCATGCCCTGGGTTTGGCCGCGTTTCTGCGCCTGAAAGATAATCCTTGAAAGAAGAAAACGAATTAACCTTCGTAAAGGCAACAACCGCGGGATTCATGGCGCTGCGGATCGGGACGTACGCATAAAAAGAGAATCCCACAATGAACATGCCAATAGTCAACGCTATCGGCAGGGGTTTTAGCAGCCGGCGCCAGGGACCAAGCACAAATATTCCTACCACCATCACGGGAAGGAAAAAAAGCATAGTCGTGTGCCACGAATAACCAAATCCCGCCAGCAGCGCTCCCCCCCAGACCAACCGGTTGTCGCCGCTTTTACGCCAAAGCAACAAGAGAATCAATAATACGGCCATGATCAACACGATGGTGTTGTAGGGCACTGCCACCGAAGCCTGCGACCACCACAAGCGCGCCACCCCTAATGTCACGGCCGATACGAGCGCCGGCAACATGCGTCCGAAAATAATCATCATGAGGGCGTAGGCGGCCACCACCCCCGCGGCGCTGGTGATAACCGAGACGTAGCTGATCCTGGCCGCCGCCGAGCCGATCGGAACCAGGCTAAAGAGCCATGAGACGATGGTGTACGCCGGAGTTCCAGGCCCGTGGGTAATGCCGAGGGTCGCTCCCGCCGCCTGCCATTCGCCCGAGTCATGGGCCAACACATCGGGAGCCAGAGTAATGGTGTAAATAATTATGGCAGCCAGTCCCAGAACAACTCCTGCCACCGTGACCGGTGTGCGGAAAAAGGCTTTCCGCTGCTCCTCCCCGGCCGGATGCGCCAGCTTTTGTGTTTCCTTGCGACAGGCAGGGGCTGCGGGGATGGTTGTGGGTAACATGGAACGACTCCTGCTTCTGCTACTTGCTGATGTTAGCGGGGTGTAAACCTGCCCATACTTCTATCGCTGCAACGTCCGCTGATATTCCTGCTGATTATTGCTAATCTGTACGCCTTCCTTCATCAGAATCATCGCCCGGACCGTCGTCCGGGTCGTCAAAATCAGGGCTCATTAATCGTCCGCACTGTAGTCATCTGCCTCGTAGTCAGGCTCAATATCGATTCCGTACCGGTCTGACAGGCCGGCGGCACCGCTGGCCCCGGCACCCAAGGCCGTACTGCCGGCTGCGCTGCGCGCTCCTGCGAGGGCCAGCAGGCGGTCGAGGTCGGCCTCGGTCATCAGCACGCGCCGCGGCTTGCTGCCCTCGTAGCCGCTGATGACGCCTCTTTTCTCCAGCATGTCGATGAGGCGGCCGGCGCGGGTATAGCCCACCCGGAGCCGGCGCTGGAGGAAGGAGACTGAGGCGGTGCCAGTGCCTACCACCAGCTGCATGGCCTCCACCAGCAGGTCGTCCTCGTCCGCGGGCAGCTTCTCCTCGCTGCCCTCTTCCTTTCCCTCCAGAAGATCGAGATTGAAATCGGGCTTTTTCTGGCTCTTGCAGCGGTCGGTGAGCAGCTTGACCTCTTCCTCGGAAATGTAGGCGCCCTGGATGCGCTGCAGCTGCGAGGATCCCAGCGGGCTGAAGAGCATATCGCCCTGGCCCAGCAGGCTCTCGGCGCCGGTCGTGTCCAGAATTACACGCGAGTCTATCTGTGATGATACCGCAAATGCGATGCGGGAAGGAACATTGGCCTTGATCATGCCGGTGATGACGTCCACTGACGGACGCTGGGTGGCCAGCACCAGGTGTATCCCCACCGCCCGCGATTTCTGGGCCAGGCGGATGATTGCGTCCTCGACCTCGCCCGGCGCCACCATCATCAGGTCGGCCAGCTCGTCGACGACCAGCAGGATGTACGGCAGCGGCTTCTGCCCGCGCTCGCCCCGCACCCGGTTGAGCTCGTCCAGATGCCTCGCCTTGACCAGCTGCATCTGGCCATAGCGGTTCTCCATCTCCGCCACCAGGTTGGCCAGCACATTGGCGGCGTCCTTCATCACGGTCACCACCGGCGTTAGCAGGTGAGGGATGCCCTCAAAATGGTTGAGCTCCACCCGCTTGGGATCGATGAGGATCATGTTGACGTCGTCCGGTGAGCTGTGCAGCAGGATGGAAGAGATGATGCAGTTGATGCAGCCGCTCTTGCCCGAACCGGTGGTGCCCGCCACCAGCAGGTGGGGCATCTGGGCCAGATCCGTGTAAACGGCCTTGCCGGCGATATCCTTTCCCAGCCAGACCATCAGCGGCCCGGAGCCGGCGGGAAAGTCTCGGTAGATGTCGCCCAGGGTCACCAGGTTGGGGCTGGAGTTGGGCACCTCGACGCCCACCGCCGATTTCCCTGGAATCGGCGCCAGGATACGAATATCGGTGGTGGCCAGCGCGTAGGCGATGTCGTTCTTCAGGTTGCTGACCTTGGAAACCTTGATGCCGGGGGCCAGTTGCAGTTCGTAACGCGTCACCCGGGGACCCGATACGGTGCCCGCCACCCGCGCCTCGATGCCAAAACTGGCCAGCGTCTCCGTGAGCACGCGGCTGATGCGGTCGGCGCTCTCCGGCCCTCCCTGCTGGCGCTCGGAACTCTTCCGGAGTAGATCGGGGTTGGGGAGGATGTAACCCGACTCCGCTTCCGCCTCGCTGCGGGGAAAGAGCTCGTCCTGAACCGGCGCGCCGGAGAGCGCCGCCGCCGTCCCAGCCGCCACTGCGGCTTGTTCCTTTAGCAGGGCGGCGCCAGATTCTTCGTCTACCACCGCCAGGGCCGGCTTGCGGCCGGCGAAGATGTCGGGATAGGTATCGGCGCCGTCGAGCGGGGAACCCCCGCCGCCATCGGCGTCAAGCTTCGTCTCGCCCAGCGCCGGGCGTTCGACCGCGGCTGCAGGATCCACGCCAAAGGGGACCGCTCCGCCTGCGCCGGCCCCTGCCGCGGCAGCGCTGTCCGCCGGCAGCCGGGCGGCCTCGCCGGCACGGCGCTCCGCCAGGTTCTGTCCCAACTGCCAGGTCGTGCGGCGGGCGCTCACCGCTGCCCGGCGCGCCCCCTTGCCCGAAGCCAGCAGCACCGTTCTCACCGAAGCCCCGGTGATGAGAAAGGCGGCGCCCAGCAGCAGGAAAACGACGGCGATGGAACTGCCCACATCGCCTATCAGAGATCCGGTCACCCAGTAGAGGGTGTCGCCGACGACGCCGCCATGGGACGGGAAGTAAGAGCTGTCAAAAAAGGACTGATGAGCCAGACTGTTGCCCATCACCGAAAAAGTGTTGGCGCCTGCTATCAGGAACAGGGCGGCGGTCAGGAACGCCATGCCCGCCTGGAAACCACGTGGTCCCCGCGGCATCTCCGGAAAGATGAGGAAGCTGCCCGCCAGAACAAGGGCCGGCGGGCTCAGGTAGACCAGCCACCCGGACAGAAAGCGGAGACCGTCCTGGGCGGCGCCGCCCACCAGTCCGCCGGACCAGCCCAGGTAAAGCACCAGCGCCATGAAACAGCCGGCGGCGGCCAGCGCCAGGCCGGCCAGCTCGCGCAGGCGCCTGAGGTCGCGCGCCTTTGCCTTGGCGGTCTTCTTGCCGCGGCCGGCTTTGCCCCTCCTCCTGCTTTTGGCTGCCTTCCTGTATTTGGCCGTCCTGGCTGCCACGTTTCCCTCTCCCTGGACCTCAAATATTATAAAAAACTTTTACCATTGCGCAAAACAGTTCGGCGCCTGTCAGACTTCGACCACCACCGCGATGATCAGCGGCCTTTTTTTCGTCCGCTTGTAGATGAACCGCGCCAGCCGGTCATGGATGTGCTCCTGCAGCAGGGTCTGGTCGCTGTGGCCCTGCCGGGCGCTTTCCGCCAGGATCTGCTCCACCTGCCCGGAGATCTCCTTTAGCAGTTCCTTATGGCCGCGCATCCAGACGAAGCCCTTGGCGGTGATGTCCGGCTTGGCGGCCGGACGGCCGTCCTGTTCCCGCACCGGCACAACTACCAGGATGCTGCCATCCCGCGACAGCTTCTGCCGGTCGCGCAGGGTCACGTCCTTGATGTCGCCCACATCGAGGCCGTCAACGAAAGCGATGCCGGCGTCGATCCTGCCGTTCACGGTGACCTTGCCGTCGGCGGCCTCGACGACATCGCCGTTGGCGGTGATGATGATGTGTTTTTTGTCCATCCCCATCTCCTTGGCCAGCTCGGCGTGGAAATGCAGATGCCGGAACTCGCCGTGGATCGGCATGAAATATTTCGGCTGCGTCAGGTTGATCAGCATCTTCAGCTCTTCCCGGGCGGCGTGCCCGGAGACGTGCACGGGATATACGGTCTCGTAGATGACGTTGGCTCCCGCCTTGAACAGGCGGTTGATCACCTGGTGGACGCTGACCTCGTTGCCCGGCACCGGCCGCGCCGAGAGGACGACCGTGTCGCCCCCCATCAGCTTGACCTTCTTGTGGTCCCCGGCCGCCATCCGCGACAGGGCCGAGAGCGGCTCACCCTGGCTGCCGGAGGAGAGGATGACCAGCTTGCGCGGCTTGTAGTTGCCGATTTCCCCCAGGCTGATGAGCATCTCCTCGGGAATGGTGAGGTAGCCCAGCTCGCGCGCCATCTGCACGTTGCGCACCATGGAGCGGCCCACCACGGTCAGCTTGCGCCGGTGGTGCCGGGCCGCATTGACAATCTGCTGAATCCTGTGGATATGCGAGGCGAACGAGGCGACGATGATGCGCCCCGGAGCCTGCACGAAGATGTCATCCAGGCTCTTGCCCACGGATTTCTCAGGCCCGGTGACACCTTCGAACTCAGCATTGGTGCTGTCGGAAAGGAGCAGCAGCACGCCCTTGCTCCCAAGCTCGCCAAAGCGGCCCAAGTCCGTGCGGCGCCGGTCGATGGGGTTGGGATCGAGCTTGAAATCGCCGGTATGGACGATAGTGCCCACGCCCGTGGTCACCGCCACGGCCACTCCATCGGGGATGCTGTGGGTGACGCTGATAAACTCGCAGTGGAAGGGACCGATGTCCACAGGAGTGCCCGCCACGATCTCGCGCAGGTCGACCTCGCCGGTGAGGCCGTGCTCGTCGAGCTTGTTGCCGACCAGCCCCAGGGTGAGGCGGGTGCCGTAAACCGGCACGTTTATCTCTCTGAGCAGGAAAGGCAGGGCGCCGACATGGTCCTCATGCCCGTGGGTCAGCAGCACCGCTTCCACCCGGTCGGCCCGCTCGCGCAGATAGTTGAAGTCGGGGATGATCAGGTCGATGCCGAGGAGCTCGTCCCGGGGAAACATGATGCCGGCGTCAATCACGAGGATGCTGCCGTCCTGGTCCTCCAGGACCATCATGTTCTTGCCAATCTCCCCCAAACCGCCCAGGGGGATGATTTTCAGTGAATTAACAGGCATTCTCAGGACAGGTTCCCTTCCGGCGCCGTTCCGCAGGCACCAAAAAACACACGAAGCCGGATGGCGGCCCCGACTCGGTGGCATGAGCAGCAATCATTAGTCTGGTTTATTGTTCGCCCCCAGGCGGCTGTTTCCTGCGGCAGTTGCCGGATTCGCCGCTCCCGGCCGGCGCAACCCGTCCAGACAGCCCGGCTGCCCGCGTGTGCACCTCCCCGGCAGGCTCAGCGCCTGCGCCAGTTACCGCAACGGGGCTAGCTTCCCGCGGGCGCCAGGGCATCGAGCGCGTGGCGGATGGCGGCTTCCTGCTCCCCAGTGGCCGCAACCAGCGGCAGCCGGTAGCCGCCGACGTTGTGACCCTGCATGTTAAGGGCCGCCTTGATGGGGATAGGGTTGGTGGTGACAGACATGGCCTCGTACAGCCTGGCCAGTGACTCATCAATGGCGCGGGCCTCATCCACCCGGCCGGCCCGGTAGAGCTCGACCATCCGCTTCATCTGCGGTCCCGCCAGGTGCGAGGCCACGCAGATGCCGCCCAGGGCCCCCATCTCGAGCAGTGGGAAGAGCATGTCGTCGTTGCCGGCGTACAAGCCCATGTCGCACAGCTCCGTGAGCCGCCGTGACTGTTCCAGGTCCGGATTGGCCTGCTTGACCGCGACTATGTTGGGAATCTCATACAGCTCGGCCAGTGTCTCCGGCTCTACGTTGAGCGCCGTGCGGCCGGGGATGTTGTAAAGGATGACCGGCCTGTCGGTAGCGGCGGCAATGGCGGCGAAATGGGCGATGACGCCGGCTGCGGGCGGCTTGTTGTAATAGGGGGTTACCGCCAGGATGCCGTCGGCGCCCGCCGCGGTCGCGCGGGCGGTCAGCTCGACGCTGTGGGCGGTGTCGTTGGAGCCGGTGCCGGCAATGACCGCGCCGCGGCCCCCGACCGCCTCCCTGACGACGCGGAAAAGCTCCACCTTCTCATCATCTGTGAGGGTCGGCGACTCGCCGGTGGTGCCGCTCACAACCAGCCCGTCAGAGCCGTTCTCGACCAGGTAATCGGCCAGCTCGGCAGTGCCCTCAAAGTTGACGCTGCCGTCCTCATTAAGGGCCGTGACCATGGCGGTCAGTATGTCTCCCAGTGAGTTATTCATGAACCAGTTATTATTTCAGATTTACATTATCTTCTCCAGCCCCACGGCGAGGCCGTCGAGCTGGGAGACGCGCCGGATCGCCATGACCACGCCAGGCATGAACGATTCCCGGGAGATGGAATCATGGCGGATGGACAGGGTCTGGCCCTGCCCGCCGAAGATCACTTCCTGGTGCGCCACCAGTCCCGGCAGGCGGACGCTGTGAATGGGGATGCCCTTGTGGACAACCCCGCGGGCAGCCTCGCCTTCGGGGCCGGCCGGCTCCGGGCTGTCCACCCGGGCGGCCGCGATCATGCCGGCGGTCTGCATCGAGGTGCCCGAGGGCGCGTCCAGCTTCCGGTCATGGTGCAGCTCCACGATCTCGACATACGGCATGTAACGGGCTACCAACTGGCAGATGTCCATCATCAGCACGGCGCCAATGGCGAAGTTGGGCGCCACCAGGCAGCTGGCGCCGCTGACGCGGCACTGGGCCTCGATGTCCGCCAGTTGCGCCTCCACCAGGCCGGTGGTGCCGACCACGCAGTTGACTCCCTTTTTAAGGCAGGTGATGATATTGTCAAAGACCGAGCCTGGAACTGTAAAATCAACCGCTACTTCCGCGGCGGTCTTTTCCAGACATTCCTCCAGGGAAGCAAACACAGGGACGTCCTCGATGGCAAAGGCTCCCCGCGCTTCCCGTCTGGCGAAGGCCGTGTCCACGGCCGCCACCAGCGAGAGGTCGGGCTCGGCCAGGACGGCGTCGCAGACCGTCCGCCCCATCCTCCCCATCGCCCCGCTGACCAGTACCTGGATCATGCCGGCCTCCTATGCCTTCCGTTCCATGGTTGATTCCGCAATCATCGCCAGCGGCTCTGTCTCCAGCTCCACGCTCAGGCCCGCCAGCATCTCCTTTGCCTGCCGTACGCATGCCTCACCCTGCGCGCGCGCCTCCTCGAGGGCGCCGGAAGCCGCCACCAGGCCGCAGATCTCATCGATGCCGTCCTCCTCGAGGCTGCCGGATGCCAGCTTGCGTATGGACCTGTCACGGCGCATCGCCAGGAGGAGCGGCAGGGTGACCGTGCCGTCCCTGAGGTCGGCGCCGGCGCGCTTGCCCGTGCTGGCCGGATCGCCGGTAAAATCGAGGATGTCGTCAGCGATCTGAAAAGCAAGGCCTACGCGGGCGCCGAACTCCCCGATGGCCGCCACCGCCTCTTCCGGACATCCGGAAAACAGCGCCCCGAACCGGCAGGCAGCCGCGAACAGGCTCGAGGTCTTCAGCCGGCAGCGTTTGATATAAGATTCTGGCGTCAGGTCAAAATCGCCTTCCTGCTCACGCTGCGACAACTCGCCCAGGCTGAGGTCGAGGCCGGCCCGGCTGAGGGCGGCAATTGCCGCCGGTGAACCGGTGTTGGCCAGTATCTCAAAAGCGGTGGCGAAAAGGTAATCGCCCGCGGCGGTGCCGAAAGGGGTCCCATATGCGGCCGCCAGCGTCGGGCGCCCCCGCCTGAGAGCGGCCCCGTCCAGGATATCGTCGTGAACCAGGGTGGCGCTGTGCACCAGCTCCACCGCGGCGGCGGCGGCATAATGCGCGTCGATGATTCCGGATCCTTTCCGGGAGGAAAGGAAAACCAGCAGCGGCCGCAACCTTTTTCCCCCGGCCGAGAGGGTATGCACACAGGCTTCGCCCAGGGTGCCTTCCGGCCGGCACGTGACCCCCGTGAGCCGCAGTTCGCATTCCTGGAGGTGCGGCTTGTAGCGCGGCCAGTAGGCTTCCTTAAAGCGGTCCAGGGCGCTTGTCCGGGTGCCTGTCACTCCGGCACCGAGCCCCAGTGAATGGCGATGATGCTGCCGGCCAGCAGCCGGTAGGAGACATCCGCCAGGCCGGCGGCGCGCATGATGTCCGCCAGCTCCGGCGCCGGCGGAAAGCGGCGCACCGATGACGGCAGATAGGAATAGGCGGAGCCATCCCTGGATATCACGCGCCCCAGCGCCGGCACCAGGCGGTCGAACCAGATGCCGTAAAACTGCTCGAAGGGCTTTTGCGACGGCCGGGTTATCTCCAGGCAGACCACGCGCCCGCCGGGCCGGACCACCCGGGCCATCTCCGCAAACGCCCGCCCTATGTCCGGGATGTTGCGGACGCCGAAACCGACGGTGACGGCGTCGAAGGTGCCGTCGCTGAACCCAAGACTGGTCGCGTCGCCCCAGCGGAAATCCACCGGCCGGCCCCGCCGGCGCGCCTTCTCCCTGGCCACTTCCAGCATGCGGCGGCTGAAATCAACCCCCGTGACGCTGCCCAGCGGTCCGACGGCCTCAAAGAGGAGGAAGGAGAAATCACCGGTGCCGCAGCAGACGTCAAGAGCCGCGTCACCCGGCTTCAGCCGGGCGGCTTCCAATCCCAAACGCCGCCAGCGGTGGTGCATGCCGCCGGTCATGAGCGTGTTCATCAGATCGTAGCGGCGCGCGATGCTGCCGAACATTCCGCGCACGCGCGCGGGTTCGGGCATGCCAATGGCCAGGTTCTTCTCGATTTCTGTCTTCAGCTCCCCTCCCAGCGCCGGAACAAATCGTTCCCGATGCCAACGACATCGAGCGCCTTGCTCACCACGAAATCCACCAGGTCCTCGATCGTACCGGGATTGTGGTAAAACCCCGGCATGGCCGGCACCACCCCGGCCCCTGCTTCCTTGAGCGTCAGCAGGTTGCGGAGATGGACGAGGCTTAGTGGTGTCTCCCGCGGCACCACCACCAGCGGCCGCCCCTCCTTGAGCATCACGTCGGCGACACGGTGGATGAGGTTCCTGGTGACGCCCGCCGCGATCGAGCCCACGCTCGACATGGAGCAGGGACAAACGAAAGCCGCTTCCAGCAGCGCGCTGCCACTGGCGAACGTGCTGCCCATGCTTTCGGGCAGCACCAGCTCCGCCAGCCCGTGGGGGTCCAGACCGTGGCGGTCGAAGAATGACTCCAGCACCATTTCCCGCGGCGCGGTCAGCATCTCCAGGCCGGCGGCCTGCTCCTCCTGGCGGATGACCTCGACCGCTCCATCGGAAAAACAGGCGGTCACATCGTGGCCCCCATCCATGAGAGCCTTGAGGAGCCGCCCCCCGTAAATGGAGCCGCTGGCGCCGCTGATGCCGACAAAAATCTTCATAGCCTTGCAAAGTCTAGCATGAATCCGGAATTCAGGCGCATTCCCCCGGGTTCTCAGGCTGGTGCTTTCCCGTACGATTCAGGGGCGCGCCTGACGGCGCGCCCCATCCGCCGCTTCTCACCCCGCCGCTGCCTCCGCTTCCGCTTCAGCTTTCCAGCTGCCCACGCAACTCCAAAGCATTATCTAAGGCATAACCTTTCCAATCGTTGTTGAAGTAAACATACACATCGGCGCCGCCGGCCATGAATCCGCGGACGCGGTCGGCCCAGGCAGCCAGTTCGCCGCGTGAATAAAGGCCGTCGCCGCCGCCGTAGTGGCAGCGGATATAAGTCCAGTCCGTGGTCAACACAAGGTCCCGCGGGTACTCGGGATGGTCGGGGATGCAGAGGGCGGCGCCGGCGTTGTCGAGGACGTCGTACACCTCCTGGCAGTACCAGCTGGGGTGCCTGAACTCAAACGCGTGCCGCCAGCCGCCGGGAAGCGCGGAGACGAACGCCGCCAGCCGGTCATCGTGACGCTGGAAGTTGGGCGGCAGCTGCCAGAGGACGGGGCCCGCCTTGCCGCCCAGCCGCGCCCCCAGGTCCAGGAAACGGTCAACGGACTGGCCGGTATCCCCCAGGCGTTTCACGTGAGTGAGGTAACGGCTGCCCTTGAGGGCAAAGAGGAAACCGGGCGGCACCGCCTCCCGCCAGTGGTCCATGTACTCCGGCTTGGGCAGGCGGTAGAAGGTGGCATTCACTTCCACCGTGTCGAAACGCTCGGCGTAAAATTGAAGCCACTCTGACTGTTTGAGGCCCTTCGGATAGAACAGCTCCCGCCAGTGGCTGTAGTTCCACCCCGAAGTCCCGACCCGGAAGAACGGCAAGACACCCCCATGATCCGTGGGCCGCCGGCGAACTGGCGTGTCCGCAAAGGCAGATGCCCTATTCTATCCGATTGGCGCCTGATTGATGCGCCGGCGCCATCGCAAGCGGGAAAGATGCGTGGCGGAGCCGCCGCCGATACGCCCGGCGTTCAAGGTGGTTTCCCGGGGGCTCCTGCGGCGCCATCACAAGCCGCTGCCGATGCCGGCGCCGCCGCTTCCGGAATCAGGGCCCGGCCCCTTGTCGAAGCCAAGGCGCCCGGCCACCACGACCTGATTCTTGCCCCTGCTCTTGGCCTCACGGAGCGCCCAGCCGGCCCGCTCGAACATCTGGTTGGCGTCCCGCGCCAGGGATGGCCATTCCGCCACGCCGATGCTCACGGTTATCTTCCCCTTTTCGATCAGGAATGAGTTGGCCGCCAGCATCTCCCGGATGCGCTCCGCCGTCCGCCTGGCGTCGGTTTCCTCACCCGGTTCGCTTACACCCATGTCGGGCAAGAGCAAGGCGAACTCGTCGCCACCGTAGCGGGCGACGATGTCGAACTGCCTGACGGAAGCCCTCAACGTCTGGGCTATGACCCTGAGCACCTGGTCACCCTCGGGATGGCCGTTGACATCGTTGTATTCCTTGAAATCGTCCACGTCCATGATTAGGATCGAAACCGGCTGCACGTGCTTCTCCGCCCTTTCCACCTCGCTTGACACCGCCTCATAGAAGAACCGGTGGCTGTACAGTCCGGTGAGGCCATCGGTAAGGCTGTGGCGCCGTGTCTCCTCCATCAGGCGGGCGTTGTCGATCACGAGCCCCAGCTGCCTGACGGCGGGCTCAAGCAGTTCCAGGTCGGCGGGGGAAAAGGCGCCGGCGTGAAAGCTGCCCAGATTCACGGTTCCCAGCACCTCGCCCTTGGAAATCAGGGGGATGATGACCTCGGAGCGGATTCCTTCCTCCACGAGGAGCTTGTCAGCCGGATACTCATCACCCCTGATGTCATCCCGGACCAGTGGACGGTAACTTTCGATCGCCTTGCCGATGGGAAGCGCCTCCCGGGGGAGCCACAGCCCCCGGTCCAGCCAGGTGCGCTCGGCTTTCGTGTTTGTGGCGACGAACTCCACCTCCTGGGACTCGGGATGCCAGAGGCTGAGGCTGGCGCGGTCGAAGTCGATCAACTTCCGGATGTGCCCGGTGAACGATTCATAGATCGCGGCCATGCCCTCGTTTGAGGAAAGGTCCTGCGTCAGCGCCGTCATCAACTCAACCTGGGTGCGGTCGCGGCTGAGCTCGCTCTCAAGCTGCGTGTTTTCCACGGCGGCGGCGATGCGGTCGGCCGCCACGCAGAGGGAATCCTTCTCCTCCTCGGAGTAGTGGTGAGGGGTGAACGTGCCCAGGGTGAGCATGCCCAGCGGCTGTCCCCGGCCGACCAGCGGCAGGCTGATCAAAGTCTTCACCTGAAGCGATTTCAGGTAGGGGCTGACAAAGCGGCTGTCGACGCTCAGGTCCTCGGAGACGGCTATATAGGTGCCGGCGAAGGCGCGTCCCAGTATGCCCTCCCCCACCCTTTCCGTGAGCTTGCCGGCGGCTCCCGGGGCGAGCCCGTAGGTCACCCGCGCCACCAGGTTCTCGCCGCTGCCGTCGGCCAGCGACACGCAGCCCATGTCGGCGCCGGCGAACGACGCGGCTGAGACCAGCAGGTTCTGCAGCAGCTCATTCAGGTGGAAGGAAGACAGCGCCGCTTCCGAAAGGGCGACCAGGCCGGCCAGTTTCTCGCTGCGGCTACGCGCTTCCTGGTATGCCTTCTCCAACTGCTCTTCCCGCTCACCCAGCAGGTAGGTCATGGCGTAGAAATTCTCGGTCATCTCGCGCACCGGGTCGCGGTTGGCTTTCCTGAACACGGGGCACAGGCGGCAGTCCTCCAGTTTCTTGGCGAATTTGCCCTGGACCTCGCCGCGGCAGAAAGTCCCGGCGATCAGCCAGCAGCGGGCATGCTCCTGCCCGTAGGCGGGGCAGTCCTCCTGCCCGCAGCCGAGTTCCCGCCAGCAGGTGGCAAGGTCGGGAGACTGGAAGGCCGGCACCCACTGTTTCCTGGCGACAGCTTCCCGCATCAGGTCATTGACCCGGTTCCGGGCCGCATCCATCTTGCTGCCCCATTCGTAGACATCATTCTCACGGCGGGCCAGCAACGCCATTCCGGCTCCCAGGGCCGGAATCAGCACCAGCAGAATCCAGTAATGGTAAGGACGGGCATAAAGGTCCAGGAGCAGGTGCGCGCCCGCGAGCAAAGCGCCGGCGGCCGCCCCCCAGATGCAGTAGGCAATGACCCGCGTGCGGCCAAAACCGATAGTTTTCATAAGGTTCCCCCGTTTCAGACAGGCTCGACGGCTCCCTGGCGGGAGTCATGATCCGTGTTTTCCTTGTAATTATAGTAGCATTCACTAGATTCAAAGATGACGCGGATGCCTTATGACTTCGGCCAGGTTCTAGAAGTATTGCTTTTTGCAGGAAGAATTGCATACAGGACGGGATTCGGCAATCAATCAGCAAACCTGCAGCTATTCATCAGAATAATGAATATCCCAGGGGTATTGACGATACCGGAGGGGGTATGGTATATTTCGCATTGGAAGAAAGGTGCCCAAAACCTTTCAACCCCCCACCCCCCTAGTGGAAAGCCCCAGTGCCGGCTAGACTGGGGCTTTTTCTTTGCCTTTTTGCGGCGTGATCCCCCGATCCGGAACTGCAACCACTGGCAACGTACACTCCCGGTTTCCCGCCTTATTTTTTCTCGATGTCCAGCACCGCCAGGAACGCTTTCTGCGGGATCTCGACGCTGCCCACCTGCTTCATCCGCTTCTTGCCTTCCTTTTGCTTCTCCAGCAGCTTGCGCTTGCGGGAAATATCGCCGCCGTAGCATTTCGCCAGCACATCCTTGCGTTTGGCGGGTATCGTCTCGCGGGCGATCACTTTCTTGCCGATGGCCGCCTGGATGGCCACCTCGAAAAGCTGCCGCGGTATCTCCTGCTTCAGACGCTCGACCAGCCCCTTGCCCTGATGATAAGCTTTGTCCTTGTGCACGATAAGTGACAATGCATCAACCGGCTCGCCGGCGATGAGGATGTCCAGTTTGACCAGTTTGCTTTCCCGGTAGCCCGACATCTCGTAATCCAGCGAAGCGTACCCTTTCGTGCGCGACTTGAGCTGATCGAAGAAATCCAGCACGATTTCGGCCAGGGGCAACTGGTAATGGATCTGCACCCGGTTGGAGGACAGGTACTGCATGTCCTCGAAATCGCCACGGCGCTCCTGGCAGAGCTCCATCACCGGCCCCACAAAATCGCCGGGAACCAGGATGGAAACCTTCACATAAGGCTCCCGCACCAGGATGATGTCGGCCGGATCGGGCATGTCCGCCGGACTGCGCACCACCAGCTCCTCACCGCTGCCCAGCTCCACTTCGTATTCGACATTGGGCGAAGTGGCCAGCAGGTCCAGGCCGTATTCACGCTCGAGGCGCTCGCGGATGATATCCATGTGGAGCAGCCCCAGGAATCCGCAGCGGAAGCCGAAACCGAGCGCCCGCGAACTCTCCGGCTCGTAGCTGAGCGAGGCGTCGTTCAGCTTCAGCTTGTCGAGGGCGTCCCTGAGCGCCGGGTAATCATCGCCGTCAATGGGAAACAGCCCGCAGAAGACCATCGGCTTGGCCTCGCGGTAGCCCGGCAGCGCCCGCGCCGCGCGCCTGGCCGCCTGGGTGAGGGTATCGCCCACGCGCAGGTCGCGCACCGTCTTGATGCCGGTGATGATATAGCCGACCTCTCCCGCCGCCAGCGTGTCAGCCGGCATCATGTTGGGTGAGAAGAAACCCACTTCCTCCACCTCGGCCCGCGTCCCCAGCGCCATGGCAACGATCTCGTCTCCCTTGTGAAAAGCGCCGTCCACCACCCGCACGAAGGCGATCACGCCCCGGTACTGGTCATATACCGAATCAAAGATGAGCGCCCGGGCGGGAGAGCCGGGATCGCCCGCCGGCGGCGGGATACGGCTGATGATCGACTCCAGCACCTCGGTCACGCCCTCCCCGGTCTTGGCGGAAACACGCAGCACTTCATCCGGGTCGAGACCGAAAAGCTCGGACACCTCCCCCGCCACCCGCTCGGGGTCAGCGGCCGGCAGATCGATCTTGTTGAGGACCGGCACAATCTCCAGGTTGTTATCAAGGGCCAGATATGTGTTAGCCAGCGTCTGCGCCTGGATTCCCTGTGAGGCGTCCACGACCAGCAGCGCCCCTTCACAGGCCGCCAGGCTGCGGGAGACCTCATAGCAGAAGTCCACATGTCCCGGAGTGTCAATCAGGTGCAGCATGTAGGTGTGGCCGTCGCCAGCCTGGTAGAGCACCCGCGCCGCCTGGGCCTTGATGGTGATGCCGCGCTCCTGCTCCAGGTCCATCATGTCAAGCATCTGGGAAGTGATCTCGCGGCCGCTCACCGTGTTGGTGATCTCCAGGATGCGGTCGGCCAGCGTCGACTTCCCGTGGTCGATATGGGCGATGATGGAAAAGTTACGGATGAGAGATTGATCAGACATAAAATATAGATTACCAGATTGCCGCGGGACCTAGCCCGCGCAAACAATCCGGCTCCCTTATTCCACCTTTTCCTTCCTGATCTTTTTCAGCAGCTGCAGCTCCGGCAGCTTGAGCAGCCACGCCAGGCCCACGAAAACCGCCGCCGCCGCCGCCGCCGCGCCGCCCAGGGAAAGGAGCTGCCCTCCGAGGCCCCGGCCGAGCAGAGCGTCCAGTGGATACCAGACCGCGTAGGCAACAACCGCCACCACCACCGAAATCAGGCCGACGGTAATGCCGGAGCGGGCGATGTCGCGGCCGTTCACCCGCGCCAGCTCGCGCCGGAGCAGGAACAGCAACACAAAGAAGGTGACCACCGAGACCACCGAAGTGGAAAGCGCGATGCCACCCAGCCCGAAAAACTTGATGAGCAGCCAGTTGAGGAAAGCATTGACGCCCAGGTTGACGATGGCCACGCTGGTAGGCAGCCACGGGCGGCTCAGGGAAAAGAAGCTGCGGGTCAGCAAGGCGCAGCCGCCGCTAAAGGCACTGCCAAAGGCGAAGAAGAACAGGGCCGAAGCCACCAGGCTGGTGGAGTCGGCGCTGAACTGGCCGTGCTGGTAGGCCAGGCGCACCAGCGGCTGGGCCATCACCAGCATGAACGCCGACGCCGGTATCAGCAGGAAGAAGATCGACCTGAGGCCAAGTGACACCGTCGAGCGGAACCGGTCCCGGTCGTGGCGCGCCGCCAGCTTCGACAGGGTCGGGAACAGAACCGTCCCCACGGCGATGGCGAACAGCGACTCCGGCAGCTGGTAGAGGCGGAAGGCGAAGTTCATCGCCGCCACCCCTCCTTCCCCCAGGAAGGAAGCAAACTGGATGTCGACGACGCCGTTTAGGTTGATGAGGCCAAGGCTGAGGCTGACCGGCAGCATCAGCGCCCCCACCTTGCGCACGTGCGGGTTGCGCCAGGCCAGGCTGAAGCCGAGCCGCCCGCCCCTCCCCCTCAGCCAGGGAAGCTGCATCACCAGCTGCACCACAGTCCCCATCAAAACGCCCCAGGCCAGCGAATAGATTCCCAGGCGGCTGCTGCCCAGCAGCATTGCCAGCAGGATGACCACGTTCCAGGCGATTGGCGCCACCGCCGGCAGGGTGAAATGGTCGTATGAGTTCAGGATGGCGATGACCACGCCGGTGATGGAGAGCATCACCACGGTAGGGAAGAGCAGCCGTGACATGTTGACGATGTCGGTCATCATGCCGGGGTCGTTGCGGTAACCGGGCGCGAACACCGGCATGATCTGGGGCGCGAAGATGATGCACAGAACCACAAGCGCGCCCAGGATCAACGTGACCAGGGTGAATACCGTACGCGCCACCAGCCAGGCCTCACGGCGCTGCTCCTTTTCGAGGAGGCCGGCGAAGACGGGGATGAGCGCGGCGCTGAGGGCCGCCTGGGCCACCAGGACCTGGACCGTGGACGGCACCAGAAAGGCCACGTCAAAGGCGCTCTTTTCCGCGCCCGCGCCGAACAGGGCCGCCGCCACGATCTCGCGGACGTAGCCAAACCCCCGTGACGCCGCCGTGCCAGCGATGACTATCATGGCTGCCGCGGCCAGCCGGCGGCCGTGGGAAACCGGTTCGACTTCACTTATGGGGGTGGCGGACAAGCGTTCTCTCTTCCTCTATCAAGCCGGGAACCTTTTCTGCGTCTTTCCCGGCGTTCCTTTCCCAACGGCGCCGGCCCAGGCGCCAGGCCGCTGATACCGGCGGCGCCGCCGGTATCGATCAGAATCAATGTTTACGAATTCCGGCGCCAGAGCTATAATATAAGTGAGCCCCAAGATAAGAGATGGGCTGAAACTCCTTCCGGCAGTTTAACCGGAATTGACTTTTCAAGTTCAGGCCGTCAGCAACCCTCACTTGGGGCTCTTGGCTTGCGATCTTTCTTCCTGGTTGTTCTCTTTTCCTGGCCGCCCGCCTGCGGCGGAATCCCTCTCTTTCATCCCATGCTTGGGAAAAAATGCCTCCTGTTTTACAATCCACGCATGATTTCCGCAGCTACGCTCGTTCCCTGCATCGCCATCGTCCTGTGCGCTTCCCTCGTCCAGGGGGCGGCCGCTTTCGGCTCCGCCCTGGTGGCCATGCCTTTCCTGGCGATGATCATGCCTGCCCGCGACGCGGTTGCGCTGAGCCTCATGATGGGCGTCATCCTCAACCTGATGACCATCGGTGACGAACGCCGCAGCATTGCCTGGCGGCAGATCGCTGTGCTGTTGCCGGCCCTGGCTATCGGCATCGGCGCCGGAACCCTTATCCTCAAAAGCATCGACGGCCCGGCATTCAAGATGCTCCTGTCGCTCGTATTCCTGACGATGACTTTGGCTATGCTGGCAAGCAGTTCCCTCAAAGTCAAACCGGGCCCCGTAACCGCCCAGGCTGCCGGGGCTATCAGCGGCCTGCTGACCGGCTCCACCAGCATGGGCGGGCCGCCGCTGGTGCTCTACTTGACCGGCCGCGGGCTGGCCAAATCCGCTCTAAAGGGAACGCTGGCGGCCCTTTTCCTGCTGGGGAACCTGTTCGCGCTGGCCTCCCTGCTGGGAGCCCACGTCGTTGCGGGCGGCGCCGCGGCGGTCACCTTGCCGCTGGGCGCCGTCATGGTGCCGGGTTACCTGGCAGGCCGGCGCCTGACCTCGAGGCTGGATTCCGAAGTCTTCCGCCGCCTGGTGCTTATCGCCCTGGCGCTGGCGGCCCTTCTGGAAATCGGGCTCAGCGCTGCTGCTCTCGTCTGAGCCTCCAAGTCGCCAAGCCGTTTTTTCAGGAAGATCACCCAGTTAAACAAAGCGCGCGGGCGGGCGATAATATAATACAGAGCCCCGAGAGGTCGTAGGTCGGGCCAATGGAAAGCTCCAGGCGGTGGAGGAAGCGCGGTAAGGGAACCGCAAAGTACGATGAAGCCGTTTGGGGAGCAGGTGTGGGTCCAGAGGCCGGAGACTGAAAATCACTCGGGGCCTTTCTTTTTCCGGAGCCGGGCAACCGCCCGGCTCTTTCTAGTTTACCCTGACGGAGAGGCTCCCGTGGCCTTTTGCATCTGGTTCAGGGTATCCTGCAGCGCCTTGAGCTCGCTGCCGTAGGTGGCCCAGTCGCCCTGTTTCTGGGCGTTGACGGCATTATTGTAATGCTGCACAGCCGCCTTG
>JAJYIN010000073.1 GCA_021790075.1 Actinomycetes bacterium
CTGGGCAGCCCATGAGGCCCGGTAACCGGACTGGCAGACGAAGATCAGGATATCGTTCTTCTTGATGCTGCCGTCGGCTACCAGGGCGTTGAGGTAGTCGGCGTAGTTTGGATTTTCCTGCATCCTGATGTTCCAGAGAGATACGTACGGGACCCCGTCCCAATGGAAGCCGATCCAGTACGGATCGGAATAGGCTTCCTCATACGTCCCGTCAGGCCAGTGCCACACCGGATGGCCGACATTGGTGACCGTATACAGGGGCATACCCAGCGCTATCTGCATCGGACAGACATCGGAAAGATACTCGAACGATGAACGCACGTCGATGAGATGGACATTTGGGGCCGTGGCGTTGCCGTGGTTGGCGTCATTGGCCAGGAGCGCATCTACCTGGGAAGGCAGCAGTATTTCCGTATAACTGCCGGGACCGGGAAGCGGCGCCGGCGTGAATCCGGGAACCGGCGGCGGCACGGGCGGGAGCGTATAAGTGGTGGCGGACGCGCTATCGAGCGGTCCGCTGGTGGCGATCATGATGACCACGATAGCCACCAAGGGCAGCAGAAGCAGCAGGCTTCGCGGCCGCAGGGTACTGCGGGCTATAACCTTCATCCCCATCCTCCTAGTGATTTTTTTTGGGGTTATGGGTGCCCCCCGAGGGCCCCCTTTAACCGGAAAGGGCTTCACCTCCTGCGACGCCGGCAGCGTCTCTTATATATATTCGCATACAATAATATAGTTGAATTTAATATTTACAATGAGGTCATATAAGTATTTAAATAGGTAATATTCACCAAACAGATATGGTAGGAATTTTGATTTGAACATATTTCCCACCTGTAATAATATGTATGAGAATTCTGTAACATTTTTATATGGCTTTCCGCACCATCAATTACAAGGGAAGGCGTAAGTGGACCCCCACGTGAGAGACGACATCTACCGCATGCATGCCCAGATCTGCAAGGCGCTTGCCGATCCCAAACGGCTGCTTATCCTGAACGAGCTGCGGGTAGGCGAATGCACGGTGGGCGAACTGGCGACTTCTCTCGAACTTCCCCAGGCCACGGTCTCCCAGCATCTGGCGATCCTGAGGCAGCGGGGACTGGTCCACTCGCGGCGCCACGGCGTCAATGTCTCTTATCGCATCGCCAACAAGAAGGTGATCAAGGCCTTCGATCTGCTCCGGGAAGTCATGACCGAGCAGCTCGAGAAGGAACAGGAACTGCATGAGGCCTACAAGGAATCGTCAAAGGGACCGAGCAAGGCCTAGCGCCGGCGGCTTGTCGCATATTCTTTCCTGAGCGCCTGCCGGAGGCGCTTTTTTTAATAATAGACTTCATCCTGTCCAAATCCCCGTTTCGGCCGCTACTTTTTTTCAAGGAAACCTATCTCGAGAAAGCGCAAAGATACTATTACGCACACGGGGGAAAGACGATCTTTATAGGGCGCTCCGCCACCGGCATCAAGTCGTTCATCCCCCTGTCTGCCGGCATCAGCCGCATGCCCTATGGCTTCTTCCTGCTCTACAACGTGATCGCCTCGGTCATCAATGTGGTGCTGCTCCTGGTGCTGGGATACTTCTTCGGGCAAAGCTGGCAGCTCATCAACGGGCATATGGGGGTGGCCGGCAGCGTCCTCCTGGCACCGCAGCCACTCAGATGCTGAGTTCCTCCCCGTCCTCAAGGATCATCGTGGGCAGGAAGATGTGCCTGGCTGAATCCAGCATTTGCTGATGGTAATCATCGCTGCGGAGCGGGTTGAGGTGGCAGAGGACAAGTTCGCCTACGCCCGCTTCGGCCGCCAGCGCCGCTGCCTGGCGGGCTGACGTGTGGGCTACATAGGTCTCCCGGGCGATATACTCGGTGGCCGGATCTTCCTCCTCAAGCCCGTCGATCCAGGCTTCGTGCACCAGCAGGCGGACGCCGGCGGAGAAAGCCGCCGTGCCGGGATCGACGCTGGTGTCGGTGGCAAAAACCAGGTGGTCGCCCACCCGGAAGGCAACGGAAGCGTCGGCGTGTACCTGGCGGCGCACCCGGACGGAAACGCCGCAGAAGGAATGCTCCCCTTCCCCAACAGGTTCTACCAGGATGTCAACAGGCATGTCCGCCAGCGACGTCGGGTTGAACGGCTTGCGGATGATGGAGGCGATCACCTCCAGCGGGTCGAGGCCGGTGACCTCCGCGGCCGGCGGATGCAGGTGGACCGTGCACCCCTTGAGCATGGCCGGCAGGTAAACCAGGCCGGCGACGTGGTCGAGATGGTAGTGGCTCAGGAACATGTGAATCTCCCGCTCCGCTTTCAGCTCGCGGGAAAAACGCTCCTCGAGCAACCGGGAAAGCCCTGTGCCTGCGTCGAAGAGGAAGAGCGCTTCCGGCATGCTAAGGAGAGCGCAGGTGGTTTCGCGGCGCGGCGTCGGTATCCAGCCACCGGTGCCCAGCAGCGTAAAGATCGCGGTCAAGGTCATCGCCTCCGTTTCTGTCTGTGGTGGATCCTATGATATAGGATATAGAATAGACACCGGCCTGACGGCCAAACCCTATTTCAACGGAGCCCGAGTTTGAAGGCCATGCTGAAAGAACTGGAGATCGGCGACAAGATCACCGACTTCTTCGTCTGCTCGAATAAATCGGTGCGGGTGGACCGCAACGGCAACAAATTCCTCAGCCTGCGGCTGAGCGACGCCAGCGGCAACATCGGCGCCATCATGTGGGACGTGGCGGATTCCGTCATCGATTCCTTTTCCCAGGGCGACATCATCAAGGTCCAGGGAGTGGTCACCAGCGACAACCGTGGCCAGATGCAGTTGAAGCTGGATCGGCTCCGCACCGCCACCGAGGAGGACGAGTTCGATCTCTCCAGCCTGCTGCCGGCCAGCCAGCGGAGCGTGGAAGAAATGGAGGCGGAGCTGGCCCAGGTCCGCGCCGGCATCGGCAATCCTGACCTGGCAGCCCTCCTGGACCTGCTGTTTGACGACCCGGTGATGTACCGCGCGTTCTGCGATTCCCCCGCCGCCAAGGGGTTCCATCACAACTATATTCACGGCCTGCTGGAGCACAGCCTCTCGGTGTGCCGGGTAGCGGACGCGGCCGGAGCCCAGTATCCCGGCGAGGTCAACCGCGACCTGCTGGTGACCGGCGCCCTGCTGCACGATATAGGCAAGACGGCCGAGTTTGAATACACCACCGCCATCGACTACTCCGACAGCGGCAGGCTGCTGGGCCACATCGTTCTGGGCGAGAAGATGGTCGCCGACGCGATCCACAAGCTGGCGTCCTTCCCCCCCGAGCTGGAGCTGCAGCTGCTGCACCTGATCCTGGCGCACCATGGCGAGTACGAATATGGCTCTCCCCGGCGCCCCAAGACCCTGGAGGCGTTCATCCTCAACCATGCAGACGACATCGACGCCAAGGCCAACGTGTTCGTGCGCATGCGCACCGAGACGGGCGAACCGTGGAGCGAGTACAACCGGGTGCTGGAACGTTTCCTGTACCTGCGCCGGTCCGAGGAATAGGAACTGCCCAGGATGCAGAGGCTTGTCAACCGCCTTCCTGAAGCCCTGCGTGAGGCGGGCTTCATCTGGCTTCTCACCCGGGGCGCCCTGTTCCTGATGGCGCCGCTGGCCTACCTGACGCTCCCCAAGGTTGATCCGTTGATGCTGGACGTGCCGCCCAAGGTCAACACGGCCCTCACCAACACCATGACCGGGCTGCCGCACTACCTGTTCGATATCTGGGCCAAGTGGGATGCCGTCTGGTACCTCGACATCGCCCAGCACGGCTACGCCAAGGGAGATGCCTCCACGGCCTTCTTCCCGCTCTACCCCCTGCTGGTGGCCATCTTCAAGCCGCTCTTCCTGGGTAATGGCGTGCTGGCCGGCATCTTCATCTCGCTGGTCTGCTGCCTGGCCGCGTTCTGGGTTTTTTATCTGCTGGTGAGGATGGACTTCGGCCAGGGAGTGGCCCGCAAGGCGGTCCTCTACATGGCGGTCTTCCCCACGGCCTTTTTCTTCAACACCATTTACAGCGAATCGCTGTTCCTGCTGCTGACGATCGGCTGCCTCTATCTCGCCAGGCGGCGGGAGTACATGCTGGCGGGGGTCCTGGGCACCCTAGCGGTGCTTACCCGCAGCGCCGGCCTGCTGCTGGTGGTGCCGCTGGCCATCATGTACATGAAAGACCGGCAGTGGAACTTCCGGAAAGTGCGCTGGGACGTGCTGCACCTGCTGCTGGTGCCGCTGGGGCTGGGAATCTGGATGCTCTATCTGGGTATCCGCTTTAACGACCCCTGGTTGTTCAATGAAGCCCAGAGCAACTGGCTGCGCGAGTTCATCTGGCCCTGGCAGGGCGGCCCCATCACCGGATTCTGGCGCGGCTTTAAGGCGGCCTGGGACGGCTTCAATACGGTGATCGCCACGAGCGACAAGACCTTCTGGCCCATTATTGACCGTGATCCACGCTTGTGGGCAACCTACAACGTGATGAACTTCGGCTTTGCCGCCGCTTTCCTGGGCCTGGTGATCGCCGCCTTCCGCCGCCTGCCGCTGGCTTATTCTGCCTACGCCCTGGTGGTGCTGCTCCTGCCCCTCTCTACCCCGTCGACCTACGTGCCGCTGCTTTCCATGCCCCGTTTCATGCTGGCCGCTTTCCCCCTCTTCATCCTGATGGCGTTGTGGGGCGACAAGAACCGCTGGGCCGACAAGACCATAATGGTGGTTTCGCTGTTATTGCTCGGCCTGCTGGCTTCGAAGTTCGTGGTCTGGACCTGGGTGGCGTAAACCCGGGGGAAACTCGGGGACACCATACTATTTATTTGCAGGTACTTTACGACTTTACGATTCACATCTTTTTAAAGCGTGCGCTGATTGCTTTTTTGGACGGCCCCTGCGTTTTGGTTTCAAAGTGACACCCAGACTTTGCTCAAGTGATTCCACAAACCCGGTTCGGCCAAGCGGTCTGCCCGTTCTCTGATGGAGTCTGATCTTTTCCAGTTCGTCATCATCAATGATTGCAGAGTAGAGCTCATAGTCAGCCTTGATCATTTGATCAAGGCAAGGACTGGTTATCAGAGAATCACTGGAGCCGTTCAGCCTTGAACCCGCGCTGCCCCATTCATATTGACCCGGAAGGACGCAGAGCCCCGCTCGAACAGGATTCATGTCGATATAACGGGCGGCCCGAAGCAGATGGGCGTCATCCATGGGATAAGAGAAGAACCTTCCCTGCCAGAGATGACCCGTCCATCCCTGGCGCTTGTTGATTCTTGAGGTATAGCGGCGATGTGACTCACCAATTGCCAGCTTGAGACTCAAGAGCGAGCTTGGCACCACGATCATATGAACGTGGTTTGGCATGAGGCAATAGGCCCAGATCTCAACGCCATGAAACCCGCACCATTGCCCCAAGAGGGCTTTGTAAAACCTATAGTCTTCTTCGCAGAAAAAAGTGAGCTGTCGCCTGTTTCCGCGTTGCGTGACATGATGTGGAACTCCGGGCGCAACCACCCGTGCAACTCTAGCCATGCGCAAGCTTATAATTCCAAAACTGGGCTATGTCAAGTCGCTGGAAAAACCCCTGCTAAAAAATAGTATGGTGTCCCCGAGTTTTACATCTTGGGCAGCTTCGCCATCGACTCCTTGATCTTCTCTTCCGGGTAGGCGTAGTCGATCAGGCTGCCGCCCAGGTACTGGTCGTAAGCGCTCATGTCAAAATGACCGTGGCCGCTCAGGTTGAAGAGGATGACCTTCTCCTCGCCGGCTTCCTTGTACTCCAGCGCCTTGTCGATGGCCGCCTTGATGGCGTGGCTCGACTCCGGCGCCGGCACGATGCCCTCGTTGCGGGCGAACTGGACCGCCGCGTCGAAGACCTCGGTCTGGCCGTAGGCGACTGCGTTCATGTGTCCCGCATCCACGAGAGCGCTGATCAGGGGAGCCATGGCGTGGTAGCGGAGACCGCCGGCATGGATTCCCGGAGGCATGAAATCGTGGCCCAGGGTATGCATCATCAGGAGCGGCGTCGAACACAGAGTGTCGCCGAAGTCATAAGTGTACTTGCCCTTGGTGACCGTGGGGCAGGAGGTCGGCTCCGCGGCCAGGAACTCGGTGTTCCTGTTCCCCGCCAGGCGCTCCCGCATGAAGGGGAAGGCCAGGCCGGCGTAGTTGCTGCCGCCGCCGATGCAGCCGATGATGATGTCCGGATAGACGTCGTTCATCTCCATCTGCTGCACCGCTTCCTCGCCCACGACCGTCTGGTGGAGCAGCACATGGTTAAGAACGCTCCCCAGAGAATAATTGGTGTCATCGTGGGTGGCCGCATCCTCGGACGCCTCGCTGATGGCGATGCCGAGGCTTCCCAGTGAGTCCGGAGTCTCCGCCAGGATCTGGCGTCCGGAATTGGTGCGGTCGGTGGGGCTGGCCAGGACCTCGGCGCCCCAGACTTCCATCATGCTGCGGCGGTAGGGTTTTTGCTCGTAACTCACCTTGACCATGTAGACGGTGCACTCCATGCCGAACAGCTGCGTCGCCAGCGCCATGGAGCAGCCCCACTGGCCGGCGCCGGTCTCGGTGGCGATCCGTTTGATGCCGGCCTCCCGGTTGTAGTAAGCCTGCGGCACGGCGGTGTTGGGCTTGTGCGAACCCGCAGGGCTGCCGCCCTCGTACTTGTAATAAATCCGGGCAGGGGTGTCGAGCGCCTTTTCCAGCCGCCGCGCCCGGAACAGCGGCGACGGCCGCCAGAGCTTGTAGATCTCCCGCACCTCTTCCGGGATGTCAATAAAGCGCTCGGTGCTGACTTCCTGCATGATCAAGGACATGGGAAAGATGGGAGTCAGCGCCTCCGGGCCAACCGGCTCGCCGGTGGCTGGGTTGAGCGGCGGCTTGAGGCTGCCCTCGGGCATGTCGGGAGCGATGTTATACCACCGCGTTGGCAGCTTGTCCTCAGGGAGAATGGTCTTGACCGTCATGGTTCCTCCAGAAAGGTAAATAGAAAACGCCGGCAAATATGGACTTTAGCCTGCCCGGGCATGCTTGGTCAAGCAGAAAAAGCAAGGGGGCCCGGCCGGGTCCCCTGAAAACTGGATGGCCGGAACCTGGCCGCGGATGGTTGGAATGCTTTACTAGCCGGTTTCCGAGTCAGTACCGGAATTCTGCTGATGGACCTGGTCCTTCAGGCCGGGGATGTAACGGAAGACGTAGGTCTTGGCATCGGCGCCGCAGGTGACTTTGTAAGAGTGGCCCACCGGGTTCACTTCGAAACCGATGAAGGTGAAGCCCCTGTCCTGGCAATACCGCGCGGCGACGTCCTGGGCATGATCGTCGCTGCGGTTCTGGTTGTAATCCAGGACGGCGGCGTGGGCGGCGTCTTTAGCCACGGCGCCGGATGCCGAGTAGGCGCGAAATACCGAGACCCCGTCGATGATGAAGATGGCGATAATGGCGAAAATGATGGCCAAGAAGACCAGGGAGCTGGTGAAGCTGCCTTCCTCACTTGTCAATTTACTGACCGGCGATCTCATCTTGATGCTGCCTTGCCTTTTGGACCGTTTGCAAAACGCGCCTTTCAGTCCCAGGCCTATCCGCTTCCGGGTACCTGTCAGGCCCGCCGCCTCCTGACAACCAGCATGATGTACAGAAGGCCTCCCAGCAGGGCCGCGGCCGCCACGATGACGACAATCCAGACGCGGCCGCTGACGGGGTGGATGGTGGCGCCGTCTTTTGCCAGGATATGCCCCCGGGACTGGATGCTGGCTATCAGCGGTGCCCAGCCGCTGGAACGGTAAGGAACCCTGAGTTCCGTGGTGCCGGGTTCGAGTCGAAGCCGCTGCTGCCCTCCCTGAGGGAATTCCACATCACCGCCCTCAACTGCAATATCGGCGGTAAACGCATATTGATTCCCATTCTTAATAGTAACCAAAGCTTCACCGTCGCCGGAGCCCTGCAGCAGGGGCGTCTTGATGCTGATGGAGAGGTTGCCAAGCTCTCCCTGGACAAATCCGGCAACGGTGTCCAGGAATGCGAGTCCCCGGTTGGCATCCTCGGGGCTCACATTCCGGTTTATCAGGTAAGCGCTCTCGGCTGTGAAAAGATTCCGGGTGGCGGCTGCCAGTTCTGCCTGTTCGGAATCGACGCCGGCGCGGTAGTCCTCATACATTTCATGGACATCGCTCAGCCTCTGATAGTAGGTTTCGGAGATGTAACCGGACACAGGATCGTTGTAACGCAGCAGGGTGGAAGGCACCGTGCTGGGCTTGTACTTGGCGTTCGCTTCACCCAGGGTGATAGGGTTGATCCAGGATTCCTGGTTGATTGCATTATAGACCCGCTGCCGCTGGCCGGCGGCGATGGCCGGCGATGGCGCCGGCGCCGCGGCAATGACCAGCCGGGTATGGCTGTCGTCCCGGTAGTCATTGGCCAGCGCCGCAAAGAAGGCATTGGGATCCGGCTGACTGCCCAGTAATGCCTGGGAGGCGTCATCGTCAGCGAAAAAAGCGGTGATGCGCTCGCCGCCGATATCGCGCAGGCGGTAACTGGGCTCCCCTTCCGTGCCGGGCCTTCCCTGAACGCCGGTGCGCATGCTTCCCGACAGCACCGTGTATACGCCTCCCGTGACCGCCAGATATCTGAGCGAGTCGGTGGTGACGTCCAGCCCGGGAGCGTAGACACCGGATGGAGTAGCTTTGAGCCCGAGCTCATTGTCGATGACATCGTCACCCAGAGCGTACTGTCCAGTGCCGTCATCCCAACCGTCACGGGCGAGCATTGGCAGGCTGGTAAAGGTGTACGGAGAGGCGACGATCTCGGTATTGGCATCATTGGCGGCCAGCTGCCGCAAGCTTTCAAGGCAGCCGGCGGCGGCCGTCGCCTCGGGGGAACCCGCCGGGTAGCTGGTCACCTTGCCCCCCTGCCGCAGGTCAAAGCCGCCGGCAAGCGCCTTCAGCTGTTCCAGAAGTGATGGCTCGACGGCGTAGGTGGTCTTTACCCGGGGGAACTGCGACTGCAGGGCCTGGTGCTGGAGCAGGCTGTCGGGGGCCGCTGTGCCCGCCTGACAACGCCCGACGAGGGCGCCGTTCTCAAACTGTCCGGCGGGATTGCGCTCCGGGGGCGCTCCCACGGTCCAGACCAGCACCAGATCGACCGGCTGGTGCCCGCCGGGGTCGGCCACTGCCAGCCAGGTGTTGCTTCCCAGAACCTCCTTGCCGTCCCTGACCAGGCTGACGCGCACCGGATAGCCGCCGGAACCGTCCGCGTCCAGATCGCTCAGTTTTGCTTCAAAGGTGACGGTTTTTTCACCGGAGAAGTCCACGGCCTGCTGAATGCCCTTGGTCGCGAGCGGCTGTGCCGTAAATGCCGCGGCTGACTGCGTGGACGCCGGTGGATAAATCTTGAGCTCCAGGTCACCAGAGAGGTTCGCGCCACCGCCATTCAGG
>JAJYIN010000074.1 GCA_021790075.1 Actinomycetes bacterium
GTGATAGCGAAGAAACCGCCCCAACGGATGATTTTAACACGGCGCCCCCCTTGAGGATAAAGAACAGCTGCCGATAGAGGAGTTTGTAAAATGGGCGTAGGCGGGAAAAAGGCTGAACCCCAGCGGATTTGTCCAGGTTGTCAGGGTCTTTCTTATGTCCGATCCCCACATTTATCATCCATGGAAAAACAAACGGCGCCGCCAGGCCGGCCTCGCCGCCGGGCGGCCGGGCCCGAGCATCTTGACGTGCGCGGCTCTGCTATTCGGTGCAGTCTCGCTGCTCGTCCTGGCCCTGGCGCTGCCCACCAGGGGAAGCGGCGCGTCAAACCCCTCCCCCTGGCAGGATGACAGCAAGCCGGTGGCCTCCTTCCTGTTCACCAATGACGACGTGCTCAACCGTCTCACCAGCGATCTGGGCCTGACGAACACCCAGACCGTCGCGGTGCGTGAAGCCGGGCGCAAGGAAGCAGAGACGCTGGCCGCGCTCAAGGGCCAGTCCGAGGCGATTGTCGAGCGCACCGATATCGACACCGCGGCGAAACAGCAAGCCGTCCGGGACATGGACTATAACGGGAAGCTGCAGGAAGCCGTCCGGGCGTCGCGCATCAGCATCGAAGCGGTCCTGACCCCAGGCCAGCTGGCGCAGCTTCCGGACTGGGCGGCCGGCGAGATGCAGTCCCAAAAACAACAGTTCGAGACGGCGGCGATAACGGCGGCCGAGGGAGCCACTACTGCCGGCGGCGGCTACCGCGTCTACGCCACCCAGTACTATTCCAACTTTGGCCCTGACAGCGTGGACGTGGCGGTACCGGACAAGAGCGTCAAGTTCGCCAGCCTCGGGTGGGAGTACGACAGCGGCTATCCGGCTGGCGGCAACTACACGGTCAATATGTCATATAACGGACACCAACTCAACAATGTACAGGTCAAGGACTGCGGTCCCTGGAACATCGACGATAACTACTGGAACGGGACCGGCGGCTCGCGGCCGCGGCGTCTCTACCGGGACCTGCCGACCGGCTTGCCGGAATCGCAGGCCGCCTACTTCAACGACTACAACGGGGGCCTGGATCAATTTGGCAGGGTAGTGTCCAATCCGGCTGGCATCGATCTCTCACCTCAGGCAGGTGTCAACCTGGGACTGGGCTACCTCGTTAGCGGCTGGATCACGGTCAACTTCAACTGGGAAGGCGCGACCGGCTATCCTGTCTATGGGGCCATCCTCTACCGTTACAACCAGCTGGGCGGGGCGCCTGGCCAGCCCCTTAACGCCGAGCACGACGTGCCCGGCGGGCGGGCGCAGGATTTCCAGGTGGGCCGGCTGATCTGGAACCGGACGACGGGGCGCGTCTTTTGGATCATAGGCGCCATCATGGGCAAATACGACGTCATGGGCGGCTCCGGCGGCCCGATGGGCCTTCCGCAGGGAGATGAGTACGGTGTGCCGGGAGGCCGGGCAAACGACTTCCAGCATGGCCGCATCTTCTGGTCGAGCGCCACCGGAGCGGCAGCGGTTTTCGGCGCCATCGGCGCCAAGTATACACAGCTGGGCGGACCGGCAATCGTAGGCCTGCCGCTGGGCGACGAGCACGACGCGCCTGGCGGCGCCCGGGTCTCAGATTTTCAAAACGGCAGCATCTACTGGTCGCCGGCCGCGGGCACCTTCTGGGTGATGGGCGCCATTGGAGCGAAATACCAAGCCCTGGGGGGGCCGGCAGTACTGGGGCTGCCGGCTTCAGACGAATACCCAGTGCCGGCTGTCAGCAGCGGGCGGGCCGCCAATTTCCAGCGTGGCCGCATCTTCTGGTCACCCGCCTCGGGTGCAGCGGCCGCCTACGGGGCCATCCTTGCCAAATATAACCAGCTGGGTGGCGCGCTGGGCGTGGCTGTAAGCGACGAGGCAGACGTTCCCGGGGTGCCCGGAGCCAGGATGAGCCGGTTCAGCGCGGGCAACGTATACTGGTCGCCCAATACCGGCACCTTTGCCGCGTATGGCGGCATCCTGGGAAAGTACCTGACGCTGGGCGGGGCAGCTACCCTGGGCCTCCCGCTGGCGGATGAAGCGGATGCTCCCGGACAGCCCGGGGCGCGAGTGAGCGTGTTTGAAAGAAGCAGGATTTACTGGTCGTCCCAGATAGGTTCCTACGCCGTCTTCGGCGGGATCATGGGTCAGTACCTTTCAATGGGAGGATCGCAGAGTCCACTGGGCCTGCCGGTTTCAGATGAATACGGTGTGCCCGGAGGACGGCGCAGTGATTTTCAGGGCGGGTCGATCACCTGGGAGGCACAGACAGGCCGGATGAGCGTAGCGGCTCCGGGCAGTCCCTGACGGATGGGTTATCCATCCAGGAGACTCCTGAAGAGCTGGAAGAACAGCTGGCTAAACTGCCGGGGCCTGTACGGTCCTGCCGCTCATCTGGATATCGCACTCCTCGTCTTCAGCGGGCCCGCGGCAGGAACGCCGGAACATGACGGTGCCGCAATCGATGCAGACGCCACTGAAGTCTCCCGCCGGCAGGGGTACACTCGAACCGCACCAGGAACAGGCCACCTCCAGAAACCCCAGGTGGTGATGCAGTTCAAAACCCTTAAAAGCGCTATCAGCCGGCATGAGCCTTCCTTTCACTCGTTTGTTCGTATAGCGCTCCTTATTTTCTACGCCGGCCTCTGCTATCCTTTAAGCGAAATATCAAAGCTGCTGAAAAAAACGGGCTTCCCAAACCCGCTAAAACGTCAAAGGAGAAAGAATGACTCAAGTTACTCTGAACGTGCCCAAGATGTCTTGCGGACACTGCACGATGACGGTAGAGAACGCCGGGCGTTCCCTGGCCGGGGTCAGCTCAATCAATGCCGACCTGGATACGAAGAAAGTGGAAGTGACCTATGATGATGGCGTGGTAACGCCGGAGCAGATCAGGCAGGCGATTGCCGCGGCCGGTTATCCGGTGGAGTAATCGCCCGGGTTTCCACAGCCGCTGCCTGTGGAATGGCAGCCGGCCTCTATTCCCCGCCGCGGGTGATGATCACCCGCCGGAAAGGCTCCTTGCCTTCGCTGAGGGTCTCGATGCCCTCCCGGTCCTGCAGGTAGACGTGCACGATCCGGCGCTCGGCGGCGCTCATCGGCTTCAGCTCGTACTGGCGCCGGCCGCGCAGCACCTCGCTGGCGGCCCGGTCGGCCAGAGCCCGGAGCACCTCAGTGCGCCGCTCCCGGTAATCCTCGGCGTCGACGACTACCCGCTTGCGGCCCTCCAGGCCGCGGAAGACGATGATGTTGGCCAGGTACTGGACGGCGTCGATCGTCTGGCCGTGACGGCCGATGAACAGGCCCAGGTCATCGCCGGTGATATTACCGACCAGCGATTCGTATTCGTCCGCCACAGTCACCGTGGCGTCGAGCCCCAACCCGCCCAGCACGCGGCTCAGGAATTCTTCCAGCCGGGCCTCGGCTTCAGGACCCGCCGGCACGAATTCCTCGGCAGCTGCGCCGCCGGCCTCAGGCAACTGCTCTTCCTCCTCTTCCCCCAGTTCCTCAACCGGCTCTTCTTCCTCGTCGCCCGGCATCCAGGCCTCAACCTTGGCCTCGGCCGAGCCCATGCCCAGGAACCCTTTGGAACCCTCGGAAATGACCTCGACCTCGACCTCGCTGCGGTCGAAGGGGCCGATCAGCTCCTCCAGTTTGGCCAGCGCATCTGCCTGGGCCTCGACTACTGTTTTTCCAGTGCCTTCGACTCTCACATCAGCGCCTTTTCTTTTTTGATTTTGATTTGGGCTTTGGTTTTTCGACATCCTTGCCTCCGGTTCGCCGGATGGCCGGCTCGGTGATCGCCGCGGTTCCCGCCGGCGCCGGCTCTTCTTCACGCGCCTTGACGATCCTGAGTACGAGCAACTGCTGCCCGACGGTCCAGACATTGGTGGTGACCCAGTAAATCAGGACGCCCGCCGGGAAAGAGCTAAATAGAAAGATTACGCCGATGCCGAGCGGCATCAACATCATCATCATCCGCTGCGACTTGTCGACAGTCGTGGACATCAGCATGCTGGACGCAAACTGGGAAGCCATGTACAGGAGGACAAGGATGACATCCGGCTGGGTGATATTGGAAACCCAGAAGAACGAGTCGTTCCCAGGCAGCGGATAAGTGGTGCTGTCTTTCAGCATGGCGAACAGGGCGAAGAAGATCGGCATCTGCAGGAGAAGCGGCAGGCAGGAGCCGAACGGGTTCACCTTGTTCTCCCGGTAGAACTTCATCATCTCCTCGTTGAGCTTGGCCTTGTCGTCCTTGTACTTGGCCTGCAGCTCCTTCATCTTGGGCTGCAGCCTCTGCATGGCCCGCATCGAGGTGAACTGCTTGATGGTGAGCGGCATCAGGGCGATCCGCACGATCACGGTCAGCCCGATGATGGCGAACGCCCAGGGGAGGCCGATGCCGTTGAGGAATTCGAGAATCTGGTAAAAGAACTTGCTGATGGGCTGCAGGAGGCTATACATCTTCCTTCTTCCTCACGGGGTCAAAGCCGCCCAGGGAAAAAGGATTGCAGCGCAGCAGGCGCCAGGCCGACATGGCCGCCCCCCGGAAAAAGCCCCATTCCTGGAACGCCTCTACAGCATACTCAGAGCAGGTGGGGTGGTATTTGCAACGGCGTGGGGTTAGTGGTGATATCAGTCTCCGGTAAAGACCGATAATCAAGATTGGTATTCGCTTCAAGTTATTCCGCTTCCTGGATTAAATTAGCCCGCCGGAAAAGCTCGTTCATCATTTCCGCCACTTCGGAAAAACTGCTTTTCTCGATGAATTCCGCCAGACCTGGGCGGGCGATAATAACATAATCATAGCCGGGCGCCACCCGCTCCCGAAGTGAGCGGAACGTTTCCTTCAGAGTCCGCTTCACCTGGTTGCGCACAACGGCCGCGCCAACTTTCCGGGAAACTGAAAGCCCCAGCCTTGTCTCGTCCCCCCCGGCGCCGGGGCGCTCGAAATAATAGAGGACGGCATATCTGCCGGCGACTGACTTGCCCTGGCGGTAGACCCGCTGGAAGTCAGCCGACCTGCTAAGTCGGTGCTTTTTCTCCACTGAGACCGTGGACGTCCCTAGGCCGATAACCTCTTCCTGCCTTTTGCGCGACGGCGTTTAAGCACACGGCGTCCGGCCTTGGTAGACATTCTTTCCCGGAAACCATGGGTTTTCTTTCTTTTCCTGGTGTTCGGCTGATACGTCCGTTTCAAAGCTTCTCCTAACACATAATCGACCAGATAGTATACAGCCAGATTTTCCGCAAAGTCAAACTTGTCCGGGCGCCGCCCCCCAGGATATGCATCGTTGTGGATAATGTGGAAAACACCGGCTTTCCTTATGGAAATGAGCCATGGCGCAGTTGAAAACTGTCACGGTGAAAAACCCGACAAAAAGAGTCGAGTAGGCTAAGATAGAAAAAACTTCCTGCTAACCCAGCTATTTTATTTAATCAGTAAATGAATATCAGTTTGCCTATATTTACGGCTGGCTTCGTCCAGATCGATGAGCGGCTCCTGCGAGGGGAAAAGACGGTTATCCACAAACATTAGTCGAATTCAATATTTGAGCTCTATAAATACGACTCGCTGCGGAAGCTTAAAAACCGGCTTTCCGCCACAATCACATGATCCAGAACCTCGATGCCGATCAGGCGGCCGGCCTCCACCAGCCGCCGGGTGAGTTCAAGGTCCTCCTGGCTGGGCGAGACGTCGCCGGAGGGATGATTGTGGACCAGGATGACCGCCGCGGCTGAATGGGTGATGGCGGGTTTGAAGACCTCCCGCGGATGAACGATGTTGGCGTTGAGGCTGCCGACCGAGATCACTTCCTCATGGATGGGCACGTTGCGGGCATCCAGATAGAGCGTCAGGAAATGCTCCTTGGGCAGGCAGCGGATGTGGGCGGCGGCGCGGCAGGCATCCTGGGGTGACCGGACCGGCCGGCGTCCGTCATCGGGCCAGAGCAGGCGCCGGGCCAGCTCCACCGCGGCCGCCAGCCGCCCGGCCTCATCATCAGCGAGGCCGCAGCTGCTGCTGAGCTCTTCCGGCGTCACCGGCGTCAGCGCCCGGCCCGAATAGAGGGCGAAGACCCTGTCGCAGACCTGGGCCATCTGCCCGCCGGCAGGCTCTTTGCCGAGTATCAGACCCAGCAGCTCGTGATCAAACAGGCAGGCGGCCGGCGCTTCTTCACGGGCGGTGAAGCCGTCGGCACTGAAAGAATTCATTGGATAAGGCAATTCCTGACACCGCCTTGCAGGGAGGATGCGCTGCAGGAAGGAAGTGCCGGACGGGGATGAGACATCATACTCAAAAAGGATTCAAATGGTCAAGCCCGCCAGGCAGGAAAGCCAATACTCCTGGCGCGGCGCCTCCGGCGGCTGCCCCAGGCCGTAATGATTTAGCCGGCGGCCGCGCCGCTGGCGCCGCTGGCCATCGCCCTGAGGATGGCAATCCGTTTCTGGATCGGCGGATGCGTGTCGAACAGGCCGCGCCGCTTCTCCTCGAACTTCTTGATCGGCTGGGCGATATAGAGATGGGCAGTGGCGCGGTTGGCCTCCACCAGCACCTCCTTGTCGCCGGCTATCTTCTCAAGCGCGTCAGCCAGCCCGTTGGGGTCACGGGTCAGCTCCACAGCCGAGGCGTCGGCGAGGTACTCCCGTTTCCGGGAGATGGCCAGCTGCACCAGGCGGGCGGCGATCGGCGCCAGGATCGCCATGACCAGTGCGATCACCAGCAATATCACGCCGATCATGCCGCTGTTGTCGTTGCTGCTGCGGCGGCTGCCGCCAAAAAAGCTCCAGCGGAGGAAGAAGTCGGCCATCAGCGCGATGGCGCCGACCATGATCCCTACCAGCGTGGCAAAGAGGATGTCGTAATTGCGCACATGCGACATCTCGTGAGCGATGACGCCCTGCAGCTCTCCCCGGTTCATCTTGTCGAGCAGCCCCTGGGTCACGGCGATGGATGAATGCTCCGGGTTGCGGCCGGTGGCAAACGCGTTGGGGGCCGGGTCGTCGATGATGTAGACGGCGGGCATGGGGTTTCCGGAGGCGATCGACATCTCCTCTACCACGTTGAAGAGCTGCGGCGCTTCATCGTGGGTCACCTGGCGGGCGCGGCTGGTCGCCAGCACGATACTGTCACCCTTATAATAACTGGTCAACCCAAGCACCAGCGCCACCGCCGCCGCGATCACCAGCCCGAACCAGCCGAGGCCGGAGGCATAGCCGATGGCAAAGCCCAGCACCACCAGAATCGCCGTCACTACCACTATCAGGAAATAGGACAGGCGCTTGTTCTTTGCTATCTGCTCATACATCGCTAACTACTGCTTCCTTGCCAACCACTACCCACCGGGGCTGCCCCGCGGCTAGCGCAGGTCGACCTTGACCGGCTCCTTCTCCTCTTCCGGGGTCTCGAAGTACTCGCGCGCCCCAAAGCCGAAGGCGCCGGCGATGATGTTGGAGGGGAACGTCTGGACCCGGTTGTTGAACGACATGACGGTGTCATTATAGAGCTGGCGGGCGAAGGCGATCTTGTTCTCGGTCGAGGTCAGCTCTTCCTGGAGCTGGGACACGTTCTGGTTGGCCTTCAGGTCAGGGTAGTTCTCAGCGACCGCGAACAGCGACTTCAGCGCCCCGGTCAGCATGTTCTCCGCCTTGGCCGTGTCGGCCGGCCCCTGTGCCTGCATGGCCTGGGAACGCGCCTTGGTGACGTTCTGGAGGACTTCCTGCTCGTATGACATGTAATCCTTGACCATTTCCACCAGATTGGGGATAAGGTCATGCCGGCGCTTCAACTGGACGTCGATCTGTTTCCAGGAATTGTCCACCTTGTTGCGCGAGCGCACGAGGCTGTTATAGAGGGCGGCCAGCACGATGGCCAGCACCACGACGACCGCTATGACGATTATCAGAGCCACCATGGCTCCACCTTCCTTTCCTTGACCAGGCTGCTATTTCGGAGACGATTGCGCGGCGGCTTCCAGCTCGGCAATCAGCTCGTCGAGGCTGATTCCCAGGGAACCCGCCGCGAAGCCGACCGTCTGGGCGCCGCCACAACAGGAATCCACGCTGTAGCGATGGAAGACCGGCAGGGTCCAGGGATATTTCCTGACGACCTCATTGATCACCATGTCGCCGGTTATCTTTGTTTCTGCCATTTCGTTCTAACTCCTTCTATTACCTCCTGCTATTAAAAAGTATATATCTCTCCAGGCCCCGGCACTAAACTCATGTCCTTGCGGGCCGAAACACAAGTATCTAGAATGTCCCTGGACTCAGAATGATAGGGAGGGTCTCCTGATGTCAATTTGCAAGCACAAGCGATGTTGTCTGTTCGTTCTCGGCGCCGGCATGGGCGCGGCCGCCGGCGTGATGCTGGCGCCCAAGTCAGGCCGTGAGATCAGGAAGGAGCTGTTCGGCGGCTCGCAGGACGTGCTGGGCGAGCCCGGCACGGAAGCCGAGGCGCCGGCAGCCGAAGCCGCGACCGAGGCAGACCTCAAGGCAAAGATCGAGGAGACCCGGGAGCGCCTGAAAGCAGAAATCGAGGCCCAGCAGGATACGGATTCCTAACCGCCCGCCCGGCGCCCAAGGCCAGCTCCGGCCGGGAAACCCCACTCCGCCTTTTCACCGATGAACAGATTCCTCAACAGAGCGCTTCAGGCCGCGCTGCTGCCGGCCGCTGTGGGAGGCGCGGCCGCCGGATACATGCTGTTTGAAGCCCAATGGCTGCAGATGAGATACCGCCGCCTCCAGCTGGAAGGGCTGCCGCCTTCGCTGGACGGCCTCCGGCTGCTGCATGTCAGCGACCTGCACGCCGGCGCCCCGGGACCAAACAACCGGACCATCGCCAAATTCGTGCGCGCCGCCCGCCGTCAGGAGCCTGACATCGTCCTTTTCACCGGCGACATGACCGACAAGAAACGGGACCTGTCACCATACTTGGGCCTGCTGGCGGGAGTCGAGGCCCGCTACGGCAAGTTCGCCGTGCTCGGTAACCATGACCACGGCGTCCGCAAGACACTTCTGCGGGATCTGGCCAGGCATCTCCTGGGTCCGGAGCGGGTGCCGCGAACGGCCTTCCAGGACGACGACGTTCCCGGAACCGTGGCCTGGAACCGGTCGCTGCTGGGGCAGGTCGGCATCCGGCTGCTCGACAACGAATGCGCCGGCATCCGGGTCGGTTTTGATGATATTCAGATATGTGGTATCGACGATTTCCAGTACGGCTACGCCGACATCGAGAAGGCGGCGTCGCAGCTCGACCAGCGGGCGCCGCTCCGCATCCTCCTCTCCCA
>JAJYIN010000075.1 GCA_021790075.1 Actinomycetes bacterium
CGACCGGGCAGGAGGCCCAGCCCCTCGTGGAGACCATACTCCTCGCTCTCCTCGAAGATCAGGGCCAGCCCCAGGCAAATCCCCAGGAACGGTTTGCCGGCGGCGACTTCCTCCTTGATCACCTCTACCAGGCCGCGCTTGCGCAGATTTTCCATGGCGTCGCCGAAGGCGCCGACGCCGGGCAGGACGATCGCATCGGCGCGGCGCACGTCATCGGGGTCGCGGCTGACCCTGACGTCGCCGCCGACCTTCTCGAGGGCCTTCTCCACGCTGCGGAGGTTGCCCATCCCGTAATCGATGATGGCGATCATGATAAGAGTCTACCTTATGAGGAGGCCGGTGCGGAATGCCGGTATCGGAGCTGCGTGCGAGCCGGTGCGAGCCGGTTATGAATGCCGGCGGCGCGGGCGCCGGTCACGCGCCGGAAGCGGCGGCTAACAAACGCCCTAGAGCACACCCTTGGTCGATGGCACCCCGGCGACGCGCGGGTTGAGGCTGGTCGCCTGGTCCATGGCCCGGCCAAAGCCCTTGAAGACCGCCTCGATGATATGGTGAGGATTGGTGCCTGCCTGCAGACGCACATGCAGGGTAACGCCGGCTTTGTTGACGAACGCCTGGAAGAACTCGCTGGCCAGATCGGCGTCGAAGCCGCCGATGTGGGAAGACGAGAGATCCAGGTTGTACGCCAGAAAAGGGCGGCCGCTGATGTCGATGCTGACCGTGGCCAGGGCCTCGTCCATGGGCAGGACCCAGAAGCCATAGCGGGTGATGCCGGACTTGTCGCCCAGCGCCTGGTCGAACGCCTGCCCCAGGCAGATGCCAATGTCCTCGACCGTGTGGTGACCGTCTACCTGGAGGTCGCCCTTGGCGGCGATTTCCAGATCGAACAGCCCGTGTTTGGCAAACAGGGTAAGCATGTGGTCAAAAAAGCCTACCCCGGTCTCGATCTTCGAGGCGCCGCCGCCGTCGATGTCCAGTTTGACCATGACATCTGTCTCGGTAGTGGTCCGTTCGATGGTCGCTTGTCGGGACATCAATCCCATCCTTTCCTTTCCGATTGCGGCCGCCTTGGTCCCCTGTGACCTTAAGCCTTCGTCGGCTGCGGCCTCAAGCCTTCGTCCGTCGCGACCTTAGGCACGGTACAGCCTTGCGTCAGTCGCCTTCATCCACAGGCGGCTCGCCGTACATTTCCTGCCTCAGTTCGGCCGCGCGCGCGTGCGCCTTGAGCCCCTCGGCGGTGGCGATCTCCACCAGCGACGGTGTCAGCTGGGAGATCGTACCCGGAATCAAGGATATCACAGCCACTTTGCGCATAAAATTCTCCACCGACAGGGCGGAGCCGAACCGGGCCGCCCCCGCCGTAGGCAGCACGTGGTTGGAGCCGATGATATAGTCGCCGTAAGCGGTGCAGACATCCTCGCCCAGGAAGACAGCGCCGGCGGCGGTGATCTCGTGCACCACCTGTTCCGGGTGCATGGTGTGGATCTGCAGGTGTTCGGGCGCGAACATGTTGCTGAAAGCGATCGCGGCCTCCTGGGCCTCCTCCCCCCTGAGCCCGTCAACCTCGATCAGGGTGATCCGTTCCAGCAGCGCTTCATCAAGGCCGAGCTCGCTCGCCATCGCCGCGGTTTCTGACTCGACCTGCGCCGCCAGCTCGCCGGACCAGCATACCAGCGCCGCGATGGCGCCGCTGCCGTGTTCCACCTGCGCCAGCAGGTCGGCGGCGATCAGCTTCGGGGTGGCTGCCGGGTCGGCGATGATGAGCACTTCACTGGGACCGGCCAGGCTGTCGAGCCCCACCAGGCCGTACACCTGGCGCTTGGCCTCGGTCACATAGATGTTGCCGGGGCCGGCGATGACATCGGCCGGGCGGATGGTCCCGGTGCCGTAGGTCATCGCACCCACCGCCTGGGCGCCGCCGGCGCGGTAGATCTCGTGGATTCCCAGCATGCCCGCGGCCGCCAGCACCGCCTGGTTTATCTTGCCGTCCCGCCCCGGCGGGGTGCAGATGAATATCTCGCCGACGCCGGCCACCTGGGCCGGCACCACCGTCATGAGCACGCTGGAAGGATAACTGGCGCCGCCGCCCGGGACGTAAAGCCCGGCCCGGTCGACCGGAATCATGCGCTGCCCCAGCATCTGGCTTTGCCGCATGGGCGCCGTCCAGCTGCCGCGCATCTCATGCTGGTGAAACAGGCGGATGTTCTCCGCCGCCAGCTTCAGCGATTCCATCAGCGGCTCCGGCGCCATCACCGTGGCCGCTTCGATCACCTCAGGCTTGACTTTCAGGTCACCGGCGGTGAATTGATCAAAATCCAGCTCTCGGGTCAAGCTCACCAGGGCCTCGTCTCCTTCGGCCTCGACCCGTGCCAGAATCTCCCCCACGCGCCGGCGCAACTCCTCGTCGGAGCCATGCCGTCCCCGCAGGGAGACGGCCAGCCCGGCGGCGCTGCCGGGAGTGAGTTTCTCATGCCTGATTGTCATCCGCGGACGACCTCCTTGAGCCGGCGGGCCAGCTCGTCGACAAGATTTGCCTTTAGCTTGTGGGATACCCGGTTGGCGATCAGCCGGGTGGCGCAGACGGCGATCTCAGCCCGTTCCACGAGATTGTTCTCGCGCAAGGTGGCGCCGGTGGCGGTGAGATCGACAATCCCTTCCGCCAAGTCAACCTGTGGCGCCAGCTCCATGGAGCCGCGCAGCTCGATCACTTCCACCTGCTTGCCGCGCCCCTCGAAATACTCCCGCGTGATGCGGGGATACTTTGTGGCCACCCGCATCGAGCCCAGATGCCGGAGCTCCTCGGCCTCGGGGTCGCGGTCCGCCGGTGTGGCGAAGACGATCCGGCACTTCCCAAAGCCCAGGTCGAGCAGCTCGTAAACATTGCGCCGGCACTCCATCAGCACGTCCTTGCCCACGATGCCGGCGTCGGCGGCGCCGTATTCGACATAGGTGGGCACATCGCTGGGACGGGTAGTGATGATGGTCCGCCCCGGCCCCACTTCAAATACCAGCTTGCGGTCGTTTTTCCTCAGCTCCGCGACGTCGAAACCGACCATCGCCAGAACATCGAGCGTCTCGGCGAAGAGGTTCCCGCGGGGAATGGCGAGCCTGAGCCCGCCGTCTGGGATGGGGGAAGCAACCATGGCCTACGATGCCTCTCCCGTGAGCGCGCCGATCAGCCTCTCGGCGGAAACGAGTTCCCGGCCGCCGGACTGGTCCAGCAGCAGGAAACCTCCCTCCTGCGGCAGCGCCGCGAATGAAAGCCCGGCGGCCGCCGCCGCGTCCAGCGCCTGACCGGCGCCCGTGCCTTCCGGCAGGCTGAAGACGGCGGCGCCACTGTCCCGCAGCCTGGACGCCAGCTCCAGGGCCGCGTCCAGCCCGTCAACCAGCGCCACGCCCGGCCGCCCGGAAACGGGCATGCCGCCCCGCTCCGTGACGGCGATGTGCAGGCGGTCCAGGCCGATGGCGAACCCTACCGCCGGCGCCGGCCGGCCGAAACGGGCCAGGAGGCCGTCGTAACGGCCGCCGCCGCCAATCGGGAATCCCAGGCCGCTGCTATAGACCTCGAAGACGATGCCGGTATAGTAATCGAAATTGCGGAACATGCCCAGATCGAAGAGGATGCGTCCCGCGTATCCATAGCGGCTGACCAGGTAGAAAGTGCGCGCCAGGCGCTTGAGCGCCTCGTCCATGGCTGGGGCGCGCACCAGATCCTGCGCCCGCGTCAGCACCTCGGAGCCGCCCCGGAGCCCGGTCACATCCATGATTGCCTGCTTGTCGTCATCAGACAGATCGAGGCCGTCCACCACCGCGCCCAGCCGGACGCGGTCGCGTTTGACCAGGGTTTCAAAAATTGAGCCACGTTCTTCGCTGGTGACTCCGGCGCTGTCCAGGAGCGCCCGGAAGAAAGAGGACTCCCCCAGCCCCACGGCAAAATCCTCAAGCCCGCAGCTTTCCAGCACCTGGCAGAGCACGCCCAGCACTTCGGCGTCCACTGCCGGCGAATCCATGCCGATCAGCTCCACGCCGGCCTGCATGAATTCGGACTGCCGCCCCCGCTGGGGCTTCGTGGGCCGGAAGGAATTGGCAAAATAGCAGAGGCGGAATGGAGGCTCGCGGTCGGCCAGCTTGGTGGCCACCAGCCGGGCGATCGGAGTAGTCATCTCCGGCCGCAGATACAGGACTTCCCCTTCCTGGCCGGACAGCCGGAAGGAATCGCCGAAACGCCTCTCCCCCGCGGCTGCCAGCGCCGTCCCGGTTTCGAGGGTCGGCGTGACCACCTCGCCGTAACCGAAGCTCCCGAACACGCGGCGGGCGACCACCTCCAGCTGGCGCAGCTCCGCCGCCTCGGACGGCAAAATATCTTTGGTTCCCGCGGGAATCGGTATGACTTTCATAATCTCTGAGTTTATATATGCGTCTGGTTAGTGTAAAGGAAACGCCGGCAGTCAACGGCGGTGATGATTTACATTTCTCGGAAGCGCCGGCAGTCAATGACGGCGGAGGTAATTAACGTGGCGATTAACGTCTTCGGCATCCGGCCCGATTAATAATATAGGCGGCTACGCTGGTTGTTGATAAGAGGAAGCGCGGTAACAACGCAAGGCGAAGCCACGCGAAAACTGTTAGAACGGGGGGCGCAGCCGCCTTTTTTTAAATATCTTTACAGGGCAGAGTGAAACGTCTGCTCGAGCATGAGGCCCCGGGCCTGACCAGGGCCTTTTACTTTGCCGGTTGCCCGGCGCCGCCCCCCGCGGCGCCCCGATTGGCGCCATCGCTTCTGGCGGTGCGGCGACGCGGCGTTATTTCTCGCGCCGGGAGCCCTTTTCGCGGGGTAGCGTTATTTTCTCGCCTCTGGGGGGAATCCACCTACCATCTTCTCCGGATGGGTTTCTTTTCCGGAAGAAATAATCTCCGGGAAGGGTTGAGGTTTCCCTGCCGGAGAAGAATTTACCGAACAAGCTTGGGGAGGGTTTCCCTGCCCCGGGTCAAAGTGAAAGCAAACGGGTAATAAAAGGCCCGGGCGAACCGGGCCTTTGAGAGATGCGCCGATGCTGCCGGCCATCCCTCCGTCATTTTCAATACTAGTATACCCGCCATATGGCGGCATAAAACGGAAAATATGTCAAACACGGAGGAGGCATCGATCTTGGCCAGCGTGACCACTGACAGGATATACAGCCTGCTGATCGCCCACAGCCAGAAGGTGCTGCTGGCGGTGCATGCGCTCAAGAGCGCCGCCGAGGCCTGGCAGCGGGGGGACCGCGAGGCGCTGGAGCGCTTCGTGGACGAGCTGTCCAACCTGGAGAAGGAAGCCGATTCGCTCCGGCGCAGCATCACCAGGGAACTCTCGCGCAACGAGCTGGCCCAGGCCACCAGCGAGCTGTTCCGCCGCATGGTGCACCTTACTGACGACGTGGCCGACACCGCCCGCCGCGCCGGCCGTTTCCTGCTTATCATCCGGGACCTCCTGCTCCCGCCGCAGTTCAAGAGCGACTTGTTGAAGATGGTCTCCCTGTCCCAGGAAGCGATGGGGAACCTGGCTGAGGCCATCCATTGCCTGCCGGAACCCGCCCAGCGGCGCATTGAGTATGCCGCCCGCATCAGCGATCTGGAAGAGGCCGTTGACGATATCGAGTTCAAGATGATGGAGGCGGCCGGCGACCTGCAGCTGGACACCTGGAGCGCCATCATCTTCTGGCGGCTTGTCCTCACCACCAGCCGCATCGCCGACAATGTCGAGGACGCCGCCGACGAGCTGCTGTCATACGAAGGGGAATTCTAGGGCTTAGCCGGCTTCCATCCGGGCCACCTGCGCCCTCATCGTCCCCAGGTACGGCAGCGAAATGCCGATGGCATTGAACTCCAGCCGCAGCAGTTCCTCCATCAGCCGGGGGCTCTGGGCCACATCGCCGGCCGCGGCCACAAATGTCTTTCCCCGGGCATGCTCCATCAGCTCCTCCAGCAGGCGGATCACGGCCGGATGGGCCGGGTCGAAGCTCTCGGCCACACGCTCGCTCTCCCGGTCCACCCCCAGGCAGCACATAGTCAGGTCGTTGATGCCAATGCTGAGGAAGTCAACGCCGGCGTCCAGAATCTCGTCGATGGTGAGCACCGCCCCCGGGGTCTCGATGGAAGCCCCGAAGGACACATCCTCATGCGGCCTGAGGCCGGCCTCCACGGCCACCCGGCGGGCGTACTCGTATTCATCGACGCTGCGCACGAACGGCACCTTCACTCCCAGGTTGGCGCAACCGCCCTCCATCGCCAGCTTCACACCCTCGTATTCGGCCTTGAGCAGGGCGGGGTCGTCCAGCTCCCGGCGGATGCCCCGCCAGCCGAGCAGCGGATTGCGCTCCAGGGGCTCGTCCTCACCGCCGCGCAGGCGCCGGAACTCGTCGGTGGGCGCGTCGAGCGTCTTGTACCAGACCGGTTTGTCCCCGAAGGCGCCGGCCACGATCAGAAGCGCCTCCGCCACCGAGTTCGTGAGCGTCTTGCCCTTGCCCACCTTGAGCAACTGGTTGGGATGGACGCCGCCCTGGAGCAGCAGGTAGTCATTCCGGAAGGAAATCACGCCATCGGCAATGCCGGCCGCTTTCTCCGCCGACTCGGGGACGTTGATAATAGTCATCAATTTCGTTCTGGTCTCGACCAGGTGCTCCGGGCCGAACTCCCGCTCCCGCACCCGGGGGCCGATGCCATCCAGCACCAGCCCGCGCCAGCCGTCCACAGTCACCACGTCGCCGTCATGCAGCACGGCGCGTCCGTAGCGGGCGCCTACCACGCAGGGAACCTGGAACTCACGCAGGATGTTGGCCCCGTGGCTGGTGGCGCCGCCCTCATCGGCGATCACGGCGGTGGCATCCTTTAGCCGCGGCGCCATATCCTGGGTCAAACGGCGGACGATCACCACCTTACCGGCTGCCTCCTCCGGCAGGATCTGGTCGTCAGCGGCGATGTGCACCTCGCCCCACCCTACCCTGGGGCTCACGCCGATGCCCCGCACGATTACCACCTCGGGACGCGCATACTTCTTCTGCCGCAACGACATCTTCTCGAGTCCGGTCACCGGGCGCGTCTGCAACAGCACCAGCCCCTCCGGTCCCCGGCACCACTCGATGTCCTGTGGCGCCCCCAGCTCCTTTTCCGCCACCAGGCCGTAAGTGACCAGCGTCCGGACCTCCTCGTTGGTGAGCTTGGCGGCGACGCGTTTCCCGGGCTCGACCTGCCGCCTTTGACCGCCGGCTGCGTAGTAATGCTCCTGAGGCCGCTGATCGCGATGAACAATCTGGAGGCCTTGTTTGTCAATACGGTACAGGTCAGGTGTAACATCGCCGGAGACCACGCCCGGCCCGTAGCCAAAAGCCGCCTCCAGTACCGCCGTGCGCGAATCGCCGGTTGCCGGATCGGCAGTGAACAGCACTCCCGAGCTCTGCGCCTTCACCATCGTCTGGAAGATGAGCGCCACCGCCATCCCGTTGGGGTCGATGCCCATGCGGGCATGGTAACGAAGGCTGCGGGAATTGAACCCCGAGCTCCAGCACTTGCGCACTGCCTCGAGGGCGGCGTCCAGGGAGCCCACGCCCAGAACTGTTGACAACATTCCTGAGAAGGAAGCAGTGGGACTGTCCTCCCCGGCGCCGGAACTGCGAATGGCCAGCGGCTGCTTCCCCCCGGCGGTGAGATCGCCATACACGCGGTTGATCTCGGTTTCCAGTTCAGCGGGCATTTCCGCGCCCAGGATCAACCGGCGGGCGCGTTCGCCCGGCCCCTCCACCGCAGCGGGGTCATCCTTGAGAGGCGCCAGCGCCTCGGCCAGCTTCTTCCTGATGCCCGACCGCTCGAGGAAGAACCACCAGGCATCGGTAGTCAGGACAACAGCAGACGGCGCCGGCAGGCCCAGCCCGACCAGCCGCGCCAGGTTGGACGCTTTCCCTCCCGCCAGCTCCACGGTCGCCAGCCGGGCACGGGCGGGGTCGCGCAGATCAAGCCATAATCGGGCGCGGCCAGAAGCCGGCGCAAACCCATGAGAGGATGAATGTTCGCTGGCGTGCATGCCCTTGGTTTTCCCGCAAGAGAGATGGCTTAAGCCCGGACCCGCAAATCAGGGAGGATGGCACAGGGATTATTCCCCGCGAGGAGATACTTTAACAGTGGCTGTCCCCGCCGGGGTTCGCGGGTTTCCCCACCGGCCGGCTATTCTCACAATCACATATCCGTTTCAGCCAGCCGCTTGAGCACGTTCAGGCGTTCCTGTGACTGCTGCTGGATCAGCTGCCGGATACCCATGTTCCCCACCAGATCGCCAAAGAATGGCAGGCCAATGTCAAACTCGAGGGTCTCGGTCACGCGGGTGCCCCCGTTTTCCTCTTCCAGCCGGTCGCTGCCTCTCAGGCGGCGCAGCTCCCCCTTCAGCTGGCGGATATCGATCCGGCCGGGTGGGAACAGCCGGCTCTCCAGGATGAACGTCGTGTCGCGGTGGTCGGTTCCCGCCACGGTCTCGGTAAGCACGGAATTCGTGTTCCGTGAAATTACGCTCACCGCGTGCACCGTGTCCATGTGGCCGGCGAGCAGCTCCGGATGGGCCAGCAGGTCAAAGACCTTCTTGCGGGGTGCGTCAATGAATACTGATGATTCAGCCTTGAGCATCGAACAATCCCGGTTACCAGCGGCCGTAGGTGTTGCCGCCTTTACGAACGGATTATACCCCGGGAAAATTTGATCTACACCGGAGGCGGCCCCGGATACGCATTTGTGCCGCCGCCCAGGTCGCCGCAGGTGACGTAACTGACGGTGCGGAAATAGGTGACCCCCTGGGGAATGAGGTACTGCACCGTCATCCCGGCGCTGGCGCCCGAGAGCAGGTTCCCCAGGGGAACCGGAGCCTGCGTGACCGGCATCACACCGTTGGTGGCGGTTAGGTAGGCAAGCTGCAGACCCGTGGCATCGCCGCCGCCATTGGCCAGCGAGTAGTCCACAGAAAGGTCGCGGGCAAGGTAGTCGGCGTAGCTGGCCCAGTAGGAACTGATCTCCGACAGGCTGAGGGCGGGCGTTCCCAGCGTGAAGCTCTCCAGGGTGACGCCGGTGGAATCGACAGCGGTCAGCTTGAGCGTCGTGGCGGTCTCATCGACCTTGACATGCTCGTTGGTGCTGGCGGCGTAGACGTCGCCGGGCCCCAAGGCCGGCAAAGGATAGAGCGGAGCGCCGCCGCCGCCGGTGATGACGTACTGGACGCCGTCCTGCGCATGGTGGAAGTAAT
>JAJYIN010000076.1 GCA_021790075.1 Actinomycetes bacterium
AGGCCCGGCTCAAAGCCCTCTTCTGGTGACGCTGCCGGCCCCGGCGGCATACCTCCTTCCCGCGCCCTCGCGGGCCCCGGTCAAACGGGCGGCTGCTGCCGCACCGGAAAAAGTGCAGGTTGCCCAGGTGGGCGTGCCCGCCAAGGCCGGTAGCAGCGAGAAGAGCAGCCAGCAGTCAGAAAATGCGGGCTTGAGTGTGGATGACTATGAGGGGGAAGCCGCCAGCCAGGCGATCTCCGGGAATCTCAGGTGGCTGCCGTGCCAGGAGCACAGTGAGGCGCATGGCAAGGGCCACAAAGCCGCAAGGCCGGAAAAGAAGGACCGGGAAGACTAGCCGCAGCGGCTCGGATATCTAACCCGAGAATGCCACACTCCGGTTCTTCCCCGCTCCCTTGGCCCGGTAAAGCGCCTCGTCGGCTTTACCGATCAGTTCCTCGTCATCCTGGGCGTCGCCCGGAAATGTCGCCAGGCCGATGCTGGCCGTGACATGCACCCCGGGAAAGCCCGGGAGCCAGATATCCTCGACGCCGCGCCGGAGGTGCTCGGCCACCAGGAGCGCCGCCGGCCGGGATGTCTCGGGGAGCACCACCGCGAATTCCTCTCCCCCGTAACGGGCCACCATATCCGCCCCCCTCACCCGCTCGGAAAGCACGGCCGCCACGGCCTTGAGCAGCTCGTCCCCCGCCTGGTGCCCGTAGGTGTCGTTGACTGCCTTGAAATCGTCCAGGTCCAGGATGGCGACGGACAGCGGCCGGTCATAACGGCAGCTTTGTTTGATCTCGCGGCGCAGCGAGGTTTTCAGGAACCGGAAATTCGAGAGGTTGGTCAAGGGGTCGGTAATGGCCAGGAGTTGCTGCAGCTCCCAGAAGTTGACGTTCTCCAGAGCACTGGCCGCCTGGGTGGCCAGTGAGCTGAGAATGCGAAGCTGGCCTTCTTCTGGCGAGCGGCCGTGCTCGAATACCGCCACCACGCAGCCGAGCGCGGCCCGGTCATGGACCATGGGAAAGGCCGCCGCGATGGTACCGGGAGTGAACCGCTCCGGCTCCAGGGACCCTTCACTCCCGACAGCCCGCCTGGCAAAGCCCTCCGCAAGCCTGATTTCTTCCTCCTGGAAAAACGCCTCCGGGACGCCGGCGAAGATAGCCCCATGGCCGGGAGGACGGTTTGATCCGAACAGTTGCGCCCACACGCCCCGGGCTCCGGTCGCCAGCCGGGCCGCCTCGGCGGTCGTATGGATCAACCGGGTCCGGTCTGTGGTCGACCCAAGGATCTCACCTGCGTAAGAAAGCGCCAGCAGCATCTGGGACCGCGATTCCTCCAGTGCCTGGATTTGATCCTTGAGCTTCACTTGCATCTGATTGAAGGAAACCGCCAAGCTGCCGATCTCGTCTTTTGACTTTATGTCAACCGTCTGGTCAAGTTTGCCGCGGCTGCCTGCGGCAGCCGCCGCGGTCACCTGGCGGAGCGGGCCGGTAATATTCCGCGCCAGGAAGAACCCCAGAGCCGCAGCCAGGCCGAGGGTGAGAACCATCAGGCCCAGGCCGGCTTCGAGCACCTGGCTTGCGGCCGCTCCCGCCGCCGCTCCCGGGACCGCCGCCACCACTTCCAGGGGCCGGTCGGCGACATTGCCGGGCAACTGGACGGCCGCCGCCAGCACGTCGCTGTCTCCCATGCGGGCGTCAAAGGCGGCGGAGCCACTCAGATCGGCCGGCGCGCCCGAAAAAACAGTCCCCGGAGCCAGTGATCCACCGACCACCCGGTCGAGGGAGACAAACGCCCACTGGACATCCTCGGAAGAAAACACGCTGTTCAGGGCGGTGGGATCGAACCGCCGCAGGGCGGTCACCGTGAACGGCCCCTCGCCGCCAAGGCGCACCGACGCCGTCAGGAGCGGCTCCTCGCCGGCCGGTTCGTTGCTGCCGCCCGCAGCGCCGGCCCTCGCGACCAGTTTGCCGGATGGATCCTTCAGGGTCATGCTTTCAGCACCGATCTGCTTCCGGAGCGATTCGAGCACGGAATCGCGCGCGGCGCCGCCACTCAGGAGCGCTCCGGTGTCAACCTTTGGCAGGGACGCCTTGAGGTCGCCTGCCAGAGCCTGCTGCTGGCCGGAGATAATCGCCGTGGCGGCCGCCAGCCCGCTCTGCATGCGGGCTTCGTACATCTGTTTGCCAGACCGCCCCAGCACCACGCTCGAAACGATCGTCACCACCACCAGGGGCAGGATGACGATGCCGGCGAAAAACAGGTACAGCTTGGTGTGCAACTTCATGAGTCGATCGTCACCGGGATAAGTAAGCGGAAAAAGAAACCCCCATTTATATATAACGCCGGTGGCGGCCTGGTGGTTACGAAGATGCGCCGGAGCGCACATTTTGCAACCACGCCGTCCGAGAGAATGATACCCGCGGGCAGCTAATGCCTACCGGAGCGGATGATGCCCACCACCAGCCAGAGGCCGAAGAAGCCCGACACCATGAAACCAAAGAGGGCGAAGACGGAGATGCCCAGCAGGCGCGGCCCTCCCTGCGCGAACAGGCCGATGATGGAAGAACCAAGGATGAGGGAGGAAAGCACGATCGCCACCACCATGCGGTTGGTGAGAATCGTCAGGCGGCGCGAAAAGTCTTCCAGGTTGCGGTGCACGAAATTGATCCTCACCTCGCCCTTGCGCAGCATTTCGAACGTGTCGTGCATCTGGTAGGGAAAATCCATCAGCACGCCCACGTATCGCTCCACCTCCCGGGAGCCGCGCGCGGCCAGGTTTTGGGGATGATAGCGGTTGCGGATGAACGAGCGCGCGTAGGGCCGGGCGAACTCGAGCACGTTGAATGATGGATACAGCTGGGAAGCAATCCCTTCCAGCGTGGCCATCGCCTTGTCCAACAGCAGGTACTGGGTGGGAAGCTTCAGCTTCAGCCGGTAAATGGTGCTGAAAATATCACGGAAGACCGACACCGGATCGAGGTCCTGGAGCCGGGCGCCGTAATACTTGGCGAACAGGTCCCTCAGCTCGACCACGAACTGGGCTTCCTTTTCCTCGTGAAAGTCCACTCCCAGGGCGCTCAGGCGCTTGGGGATATCCTCGATCTTCTCGTTGGTGACGTCCACGAACAGGTTGATGATGTTCTGGCGGTCGTCCGCGGTCAGCCTGCCGGCGATGCCGAAATCCACCAGGCCGATGGCGCCATTTTCCAGCAGCAGAATGTTCGCCGGATGCGGGTCGCCGTGGAAGAATCCGTGCACGAAGATCTGCTTCAGCCAGCACTCCGCGATCATGGCCGCCAGGGCCTTGCGCTCGATCATCTCCATCTGCTCCACGTCCACATCGACGATCTGGGTGCCTTCGAGGTACTCGAGAGTAAGCACCCGCGTGGTGCTGTATTGCCAGTAGACGCGGGGGATGACCACGTCGCGGTCGCCGGCGAAGGTGCGCGCGAACCGCTCGGCGTTGCGCGCCTCGATGCGGTAGTCCAGTTCGCTTTTGATGCCGCGCGAGAACTGGTCCACCAGGCCCATGGGGTCGAGGAAGAGCTCCTGGCGGGAATACTCGGTAAGCAGGTGCGCAAACTGGTACAGCAGGTCGATGTCCGCGCGTACCTGTGCTTCCGCATCCGGCCGCTGCACCTTGACAATGACGCGCTCGCCGTTGGGCAGCACCGCCCGGTGTACCTGGCCGATGGAGGCGGCGGCGATGGGCTCGTCGTCGAATTCCAGGAACAGGCGCTCCACGGTCAGTTTGAGCTCGGATTCGATCGTGCGGTAGGCCTGCTCCACCGGGAAGGGGGTGACTTCGTCCTGCAGCTTGCGCAGCTCCACCAGGATATCCTCTGGCACCACGTCAGGCCGCGTGCTGAGCAGCTGGCCGAACTTGATGAAGGTCGGGCCCATCTCCTCGAGCATCCGGCGGAGGTGCTCGCCGAGGGTGCCGGCAGGCCGCGCCGCCCGCCTTCCCCGGAGGGGCATCAGGTTGCGGAGGTTGTGGCGCTCGAAAAAGTAACCGAAACCGTGCTTGACGGCGATCTCGGTGATGTGCCGCATCCTCTCCGCATTCCTGACGCTGGAAAGACTGACCATGAAGGCCTACCCCTTCTTTTTTTTCGGCTTGCTCTCCGGCTCGCCGGCAGCCGCGGCGGCCTCGCTCTGGGCCTCTTCCAGCAATGAAAGACGGTGTTCCACCTGGGCCAGCTTCAACTCGATGTCCTCGAGTTCCTCCCGGGTAACGAGGCCCAGGTCCCGGAAAGTGCGCTCCAGGCTCTCGTCCAGCTTGCCCTTGGTCTGGCGCGTCTCGTCCTTGGCGCGCTCGACCAGGTCGTCGACAGCCTGGCGCCCCTCCTCGGCGGTAGACTGCCCCCTCTGGATCAGCTGTTCCGTGACGGATTCCGCCATCTGCCGTGTCAGTGCCGCGGCTCCGATGGTCATCAGCAGGCCACGTTCAATCATGTTGGTCATCCGGATCGCCTCCTGTCAGGCGGCAGGAATGAGGCATTCTGCCCGCGCGCCGCCATATAGGCACAGTAACGGTCACATGGGCAGAGATGATTAGCCCGCCGCACGGGTTGTGCATCTGGATTCTACCCCTGTGAAGAGTTTGCTGAAACCTGGGGAGAGTGGGCGTGTTAGCCCGTGCTGACGGCCTTGGCTTTCCGGACCTTCTTGACCGGCCCGGGCCGGTAGCGCTTCTCACGCTCTTTCCAGAGGGTGAGCAGCGGCGCCGCCACGAAGATGGAGGAATACGCCCCCGAGGTGATGCCGACGAGGAGGGCGAAGGCAAAATCCTTCAGCGTCTCGCCACCGAAGACCAGCAGGCAGATGACCGGAATCAGGGTCAGCATGCTGGTGATGATCGACCGGTTCATGACCTCCCAGATCGACTCGTTGACCATCTCACTGTAGCCGCCGCGCTTTGCCCGTGGAGCGTTCTCACGCACCCGGTCGAAAACGATGATGGTGTCGTAGAGAGAATAACCCAGGATGGTCAGAACCGCCGCTACGGTGGCGGTGGTGACTTCCCGCCCGACGATGGAATACACCCCTACCGTGACCAGCAGGTCGTGGAAAAGGGCGATCAGGGTGGCTACCGCGAATTTATATTCGAAACGGAACGACACGTAGGCGATAATCAGGACCCAGGCGACGATGATTGCCTCGATCATCGAATCGAGGACCTGCCTGCCGAACGTGGGGCCGATGCTCTGCCAGGATTTGACGGTGGCCCCGCCGATGGCGCCGTTGAGCGCCGCGGTCACCGCGTTCTCTTGGTCCGTGTTGAGCGCCGGCAGCGTCACCTGGTAATCCGACCCGACCGTCTGGACCACGGCGTCGCTGTAACCCGCCTGCGCCACGGCGCTGCGCACAGCATCCACGCTGGTCGGCTGGGCAAAAGCCACCGTCAGCCGGGAGCCGCTGGTGAAGTCGATGCTCAGGTTGAGGCCGCGGGTGAACAGGCTGACCACTCCCGCCAGGATGACGATCCCGGAAAGGGCGAACCACCAGTATTTCTTGCCCATGAAGTCTATGTGCATCATTGTTTGCTGGCCTTTGCTGCTCTCCGGGGGCCGCGGACCGGGCCCTCGCTACGCGGACCCTTGCTCCTCCCGGCGTCGGATTTCATGCCCATGAGGGCAGGATTGTTGAACAGTTTCATGTTGGCCAGCAGGCCCAGCATGGCGCGCGTGGCCAGGACGGCGGTGAACATGCTGATCACCACGCCGATGATCAGCGTCAGGGCGAAGCCCCGGACGCCGGCCGTCGCCAGCTTGAAGATGATGAGCGCCGTGATGATGGTGACGACGTTCGCGTCCAGAATCGTCTTGAACCCCTTCCTGTAGCCGGAGTTGACCGCTGAACGGATGGTCTTGCCGCGGCGCACCTCTTCCTTGATGCGCTCAAAGATGACCACATTGGCGTCGGCCGCCACCCCCACGGTCAGGATCATGCCGGCGATGCCCGGCAGGGTCAGCGTGGCCGGGTACCACGGATTAGTCAGCGCCGCAAAGAAGAAGACGCCATAGATGATCAGCGCCAGGTCGGCGACCAGGCCCAGCAGCCGGTAATAGGCGATCAGGAAGATCATGACGATGGCCAGCCCGATGGCGCCGGCAATCAGGCCCTCGTGCAGCGAATCCTGGCCCAGGGTGGCGCTGATCTCGTTCTTGTCGATGGTCTGCATCTGCACCGGCAGGGCGCCCGTCTGCAGCACGAGGACGATATCTTTGACTTCCTGCAGGGACATGTTACCAGTGATCTCGGCGGAATTGCCGGTGATCGGATCCTTGACGGTTGGCGCCGACTCGACCTCGCCGTCCAGCACGATGGCCATCCGCTGCGTGACCCCGGATATCTTTCCCTGATTGGAAAGCTGGGTCGTCACGTTGGTGAACTCTTTGGTGCCTTCGTCGTTGAAGGACATGTTCACCTTGGGCTTGCCGAACTGGTCGTAGCCCACACTCGCCCCATCAAGCGCTTTCCCGGTCATCAGCGGCTGCTTGTCTACCACCATGGGAATCTGCACGGGCTTGCCGTCCGAGCCGAGCACGGCGTTGCCGTTGTTGTCCTTCTGTGTCTGGTAAAGCAGGAGCTTGTCAGCGGGCAGCTTGTCGGGCGTGATTGTCTGCGAGGTGATCTGGTTGGTGAGGTTCTGGTCCACGCGCATGAACTCGAGCTGGGCCGTCTTGCCGATCAGGGCCATGGCCTCATCCACGTTCTTGACGCCGGCAAGGCCGACAGAGATCTCGTTGTCACCCTGGCGGTTGATGGCCGGCTCGGAAACGCCCAGCTTGTCAACGCGGTTGCGGATGACCATCTCCGCCTGGTCCATCTGCTGGCTGGTGACGTTGCCCTGGGCCTGGAGGATCACTTCCAGGCCGCCCTGAAGATCGAGGCCCAGCTTGGCTTTCTGTGACGGCGGATAAATGATGATGCCCGACACCGCCAGCAGGACCACCATGATCCCCAGGATGAGAAGATTTTTTTGTTTGTCAGTCATTAATTCCCTGCAGTGGGCAAAAAAAACAAGCCTCTTCAGGAGCTGCGAGGCCCAATGACAGCATAAGTGATAATGCAGATAGTGTCAAAAGAATTTTGCCAGTTCTTCCACCGCCCTGGCAACCAGCTCATCGGGCTTGAGCCCGTCTGTTTGCAAATGGATGTCGGCCCGCGCCCGCGCCAGCTTGAGCCGTTCGCGCTGGGCCTTTAGCTGCTCCGGATTCCAGCCCGTTTCCTTGCGCCGGGCGACCGCCTGGTCGCTGGCATCCAGATAGATGACCAGGTCCGGCCGGGAGTGGAGGAAAAGATCGGGCACCAGCGAGTGTTCCTGGGCCACGGGGCGGGCCTCGTAACCAAGCTTGGACAGGCCCGCGGCCAGGATCGATTTGCCGGACCCGCAAACGCCGACGATAACGATCCGCATGCTGACCTCGGTTCTCTTGCCAGACCAATCCCCGCTCGACGAGGAGCGGGCCACCCTGCAACCTGCCCGAGCAGGTGCCGCCGCAACCAATTCCTGATGCAACCGGTCTAGAGCGGATACCGCATGCTCATCTCCCGGATGCCGGTTTCGTCGCCGCGGCGGGAAACGATGAACGCCGCCGCGGTCATATCGTCCCCGGGCCGGCCCTGGTCACGTTCCACGGCCCAGTTCAGCAGGCCCCGGCTGATGACGGAGGCCGGCTGCCCCCGGAGGCCGGCAGCCAGGCCGCCCAGGTCATCGATCGTCACCGGGTTGCCGCCGGCGCGGCCGGCCACCAGGATGCCATCGGAAAACGTCAGCAGCATGCGGGGCTCCTTGAGCGGCATCTGGACGATATGAGGCCGGATCATCCGCTGCGTGCCGATGGGGAAGGTCTCCTGGCCCAGCAGTTCGATGCGGCCGGATTCCTCCAGGACGATGACCGGGCAGTTGGAATTGCGCGAAACGACCAGCTGGTCGTGGTCGGTGTCGGCGGAGATGATGGTAAGGGTGGCGGAAACCTGGGCCCGCCGCCGGGCGTAGAGTGCGTCGTGCACCGCCCGGGCCACAGCGCCGTCGCGGGCGCCATCGGCAATCAGCGAGATGGCCTTGGAAACCACAAACGAACTGATCGCCTTGGCCGGGGCGCCCGAGCCCTGGCCGTCGGAAAGCACCAGGCTGACGCCGCCGTTGGGGCGCTCGGTGACCTCGACCGTGTCGCCCCCCGGTGACACGCCGTACTTATCGATCTTGCTGACGGCCAGTTCGAGCTGCACGGGGGGTTAGTCCTCTTCTTCCCCGGTCTCCTCCGGTTCGGCCTCCAGCTGGGCCGCCTCATCGGCGCTGATCACCCGGGCAATGGAGTTGCGCAGAAGTTTGACTTCGGTCTTCTTGGCGATCTCGACCATGACGTAGTCTTCCTTCACGCGGGTGACGGTGCCGAAGAGGCCGCCGGCGGTCATTACCTCGTTGCCCTTGCGCACGGAAGAAACCAGCTCGTTATGAGCCCGCTTCTGCTTTTGCTGCGGGCGAATGAGCAGGAAATAAAAGATGCCGACGAAGACGACCAGGATAATAATGGTCGTGTAGTTGCCCAGGCTGCTGCCGCCGTCCGTCTGGGCCGCCAGGAACGCGAATGCGGAAATCAAGTCTGCTCCTTTCTCGGTTGATCTGACTATTGTTTGATTCGTTGGCCGGACGCCGCTGCGGCGTCCGGTAACATTCTATACCTGGGGCGCGGATTTTTTGAACTCGGCGAAACGCCCCGCCAGGATGGCCTCCCTGGCATGCCGGGTCAAGTCTAACAAAAAAGTGACATTGTGTAGAGAGAGGAGATGCAACCCCAGGATCTCCTTCTGGCTCACCAGGTGACGCAGGTAGGCGCGGCTGAAGTGGCGGCAGCAGTAGCAGCCGCAGCCGGCGTCCAGGGGGCCGTCCTGGCCGGCGAAGCCGGCGTTGCGAAGGTTGAGGCGCCCCTCGCTGGTAAAGGCGCTGCCGTTGCGCGCCACCCGCGTGGGCAGCACGCAGTCGAACATGTCGATGCCGGCGGCGATGGCGTCCAGGATGCCCCGGGGGTCTCCCAGGCCCATGAAATAACGGGGCCGGTCCGCCGGCAGCAGGGAGGCCGTGTAGCTCATCGTCTCCAGCATGGCCCCGCGCTCCTCGCCCACGCTCAGGCCCCCGATGGCGTATCCGGGAAAACCGATCTCCCGGGTGCGCTCCACGCTCTCGCGGCGCAGCTCCAAGTCCGTCCCCCCCTGGATGA
>JAJYIN010000077.1 GCA_021790075.1 Actinomycetes bacterium
TCACGTTGAGATCACGGTCACGCTTCAAAAAGCCAAGGTCGGCTTGGTCTCGGTGGTTGAGAATATTGAGGACACAGCCTCGGGCAAAAGAAGCTTTCAATCTTTATGCCACAGGGGATTTCTCTCTTGATGATATTAATGATTTTCTTTTTGACCGAGGGCTGACCAACAAAAAAGACAGCAAGAAAACAATGGCGCATGTCACTGTGTCAAACATGCTGACCAATCCCTTTTATACAGGCGAGATACAAAGGCATTGAATATCCGGGGCAGCATGAGTTGCTGATTTCCCGTCAGTTATTTCAAAAGGTGAAATCAATTAACGAGGTCAGAAATCACGGGGTGGCCGTGAGAACCAGAAAGAATAATCACTATCTGAAAGGATCGCTTTTCTGTGCTGATTGCGGTTCCAGGCTTTCCATTGATACCGCCAAGGGAAAATACACTTACTTCTTTTGCCTGGGAACCAAAAGAGGCCGAGGCTGCACGCATACAAAGCACGTTGCGGCGGCCAACATGGAAATCCAGGTTGAAGAGCTTTATGAGGATGTCCAGATGTCAAAAGACACTGCCAAGAAGCTCTCAAAACGCTTTGATGAGGAGCTGATATCGAAACAGTCTACGAATGCGATGGAGAAAGATTTGCTCGGACGAAGGATTTCAAAACTGGCACAGGAACAAACGAAACTTCTCAAAGCATATTATGCCGAAGCAGTTTCTTTGGAACTGATGAAAAAGGAACAGGTCAGAATTGAAAGCGAAATGGCGACCTCAGAGAACCGGCTTGAAATCTTAAATGCTCAGCTTGGCGAGCTAAGAGAAGTTCTCGATCTGGCGCTGGAAATTGCCACACAATGCGGTTTTGGCTATAAGGCAGCTAGCGATAACGTCAGGAAATTTTACAATAAAGCTTTCTTTGAAAAGATTCTCGTTAAAGACGGAAAAATCGTGGACTATGAACATACCGATTTGTTCCACGATTTATTGTCCGAAGGTTCGGACAAGTTAAGCTTGGTGGGCCCAGCTGGACTCGAACCAGCGACCGGCCGATTATGAGTCGGCTGCTCTGACCAACTGAGCTATGGGCCCGTGAGAGGTGCGCGTTTGCAGGTTGGCCACACGACGCCACTATCGTTTCCACGGAAGCGGCTCCGCAAACTCCCTGCAAAAAAATGGTATGGTGTCCCCGAGTTTCTGCCCGGTTTCGGAGATTTCACGCGTGAGTATAGCAGAAACGTAGCCGACCGGGCTGCTGGGGCCAGCGCGTTGACGATGCGCAGCACCGGTGCTCCCATTGCGCCGGCGCCGCTGGCACCGCCCCGCCGGCGCTGGTATACTTCGGCTAGTTTCTAACGGCACATATTCCGGTACGTATTGTCCGGTTTCATTCCTGTTCCTGACAATCCCCGACCAGACGGCAGGTGGCCTTGGAACTCAAGGGTCTTATCCTGAGCGGCGGCACCGGCACCCGGCTCAGGCCCATCACCCACACCAGCGCCAAGCAGCTGGTGCCGGTGGCCAACAAGCCGGTCCTTTTCTACGGCATCGAGGCGCTCCGCGACGCTGGCATCACCGACATCGGCATCATCGTCGGCGACACGGCCCCTGAGATCGAGGCGGCCGTGGGCGACGGAGAGCGCTGGGGCGTCGACATCACCTACATCCCCCAGGAAGCGCCGCTGGGGCTGGCCCACGCCGTGCTCACCGCCGAACCTTTCCTGAGCGACTCCAGCTTTGTCATGTACCTGGGAGACAACCTGCTGCGCGAAGGCATCAGCGGGCTGGTCGAGACCTTCCAGCAAAGCGGGCCCGATGCGCTCATCCTGCTGCAGGAAGTCCCCAACCCCGAGGCATACGGCGTCGCCGAGTGTGAGGGGAACACCGTCGTGCGCCTGGTGGAAAAACCGGCGCAGCCGAAGAGCAACCTGGCGCTGGTGGGAATCTACATGTTCACGCCGGCCATCCATGAATGCACCAGGGCGATCAAGCCGTCGGCCCGGGGCGAACTGGAGATCACCGACGCCATCCAGTGCCTCATCGATGAAGGAAAGCGGGTGGAACCGCACGTTGTCGAGGGCTGGTGGAAGGACACCGGCAAGCTCGAGGACATGCTGGAGGCCAACCGGCTCATCCTGGACGCCCTGGAGGGCGAGATCAAGGGCACGGTGGAGGACTCCGAGATCCATGGGCGGGTCATCATCGCCGAAGGCGCCCACATCAGCCATTGCACCATCCGGGGGCCGGTGGTCATCGGCGAGCGGACCATCGTGCATGATTCCTACATCGGGCCGTACACCTCCATCGACGCGGACGTGGACATCCGCAATTCCGAGATCGAGCATTCAATCATCCTGGCGCAGAGCAAGGTGATGGACCTGGGCGGGCGCATGGAGGGAAGCCTCATCGGCAAGAACGTGCGCATCGTCAGGCTGGACCACAAGCCGCAGGCGTTCCGGTTCATGGTGGGCGACAACTCGTGGATCGGAATAGTCTGAGCGGAAGTCAGGGAACGGATCGTGATTTTTTGGACGGGGAATCTTTGAATTCCAGGAGGCGGCATGATTGACGGAGTGAAGACCAAACAGCTGCGGGTCATCCCCGATGAGCGGGGGCGGTTGACAGAGATGCTGAGGGCAGATGACGACCTTTTTATCAAATTCGGGCAGTGTTACATGACCACCACATATCCGGGGGTAGTCAAAGCGTGGCACTACCACAAGATCCAGACCGACAACTTCGTGGTCATCACCGGCATGTTCAAGGTGGCGCTTTACGACACGCGTGACGGCTCCCCCACCAAGGGAGAGGTCAACGAGTTCTTCATCGGCGATTACAACCCCATCCTGCTGCAGATTCCGCCCGGCGTCTATCACGGCTGGAAATGCATCAGCGAGCGGGAAGGCGTCGTCGTCAACGTCTCCACCGAGACCTATAACTACCAGGAACCGGACGAGTACCGACTCCCTTATGACACTAACGAGATTCCCTATGACTGGGGAATCAAGATGGGCTAGAGAAGGAAGGACATGAAGGAAGGAAGCCGGACGTGAAAGTCCTCATCATCGGCGCTGCCGGACAGCTGGGCTACGACCTTAAGCGCACGCTCTCTCCCGCGCACGAGGTCCTGGGCGCCGACGTAGCCGCGGCTGGCGCGGAAAAAGAAGTGGACATCGCCGAGCTCAACGACCTCACCGAGCTGGCGGTTGCCTACCAGCCGGATGTGATCGTCAACGCCGCCGCCTTCACCAACGTCGACGGCTGCGAGGCCAGCCGGGACGCCTGCTGGGAAGTGAACGCCACCGGCGCCGGGAACGTGGCCCGGGCCTGTGGCATCTGCGGCGGAGCGACCTTGATTCACATCAGCACCGACTACGTCTTTGACGGCAGCAAACCGGAGCCGTACACAGAGCATGATCCCACTTCGCCGCTGGGTGAGTACGGCAAGAGCAAATTCGCCGGTGAGGAAGCGGTGCGCCGGGAACTGCCGCGGAAGCATCTGATCGTCCGCACGGCGTGGCTGTTTGGTTCCCATGGACATAATTTTGTGAAGACCATGCTGAAACTGGGGCGTGAGCGGGACGAGCTCTCTGTTGTTGACGACCAGACAGGCAGCCCGACTTACGCCGGCCACCTGGCAGCGGCGCTCAAGACCATGGCAGAAACCCGGCTGAACCATCCCGGCACTTATCACATGACCGGCTCCGGCAGCTGCACCTGGTACGAATTCGCCGCCGAGATATTCCGGCTGGCTGGCATCGATGTCGACTTGAAACCGGTCACGACTGCAGAATACAAGGCTCCGGCACCGCGGCCGGCCTATTCGGCGCTGGCCAACACCAGGGCCCCGGAGATTGAGATGCCCCCCTGGCGCGACGGCCTGATAGAATGCCTGCGGGAGTTGGGAGAGATTGGAGACGGAGGGTAACTTGAGCAAGACCTTCGTATCCGGGAAGAGAACCGAAACAACCAAAGCCACCATGGAGGCAAGATCTTGAAAATCCTGGTCACCGGGGGCGCCGGCTTCATCGGCAGCAACTTCATCCGGCTGATTTTGAGCAGGTATCCCGACTACGAGGTCGTCAACCTGGACAAGCTCACCTACGCCGGCAACCTCGACAACCTCAAGGACGTCGAGCAGAACCGGCACTACCGTTTCGTCCAGGGCGACATCTGCGACATGGACGTGGTCGACAAGGTGATGGACAAGGTGGACGCCGTGGTCAACTTCGCGGCCGAGTCCCATGTGGACCGCTCCATCGGCGGCCCCGCCGATTTCATCCAGACCGACGTGTTCGGCACCTATGTGCTCCTGGAGACGGCGCGCCAGCACGGCGTGGGCCGTTACCTGCAGATCAGCACCGACGAGGTCTACGGCAGCATCCGCGCGGGGTCCTTTAAGGAAACCGACATGCTGGAGCCCAGCAGCCCCTACTCGGCCAGCAAGGCCGGCGGCGACATGCAGGTGATGGCCTACCATACCACCTTCGGCCTGCCGGCCCTGATCACGCGCAGCTCCAACAACTTCGGACCCTACCAGTATCCGGAAAAGCTGTTCCCGCTGTTCATCACCAACGCGCTCGAGGACATCCCGCTGCCACTTTACGGCGACGGCAGCAACGTGCGCGACTGGATCTATGTCACCGACAACTGCGATGCCATCGATCTGGTGCTGCACAAGGGGGAAGTGGGTCAGGTCTACAACATCGGCGGCGGCAACGAGCGCGACAACCACACCATCACGGGCATGATCCTCAAGGAGCTGGGCAAGCCCGAATCGCTGATCCAGCCGGTCGCGGACCGCCTGGGGCACGACTTCCGCTACTCCATCGATTGCAGCAAGGTGCGCGCGCTGGGCTGGCAGCCTTCCCACAATTTCGAGGACGCCCTCCAGGAAACTGTCAAGTGGTACGCGGACAACCGCTGGTGGTGGGAAAAGATCAAGGGCGGGGAATTCCTCGAGTATTACAAGCAACAGTACGGCAAGTAACGCCCGGCGCGGGAATTACCACAAGGGATCACACGCGAGGACTATCCCGGCATGTCCATATCCGCAGCTGTAAAATTCCTTTTGCCTGGGATGGCGGGCTAGGCGTCGATAATGTCCTGACGCGACGAGCGGCACGGGCCGCCGGCCTCTGTTAATACCCCAGGATGCCGCCCATCTTGCGGATCTGCACTTCCAGATTGCCGGTTTCCTGGGATTCCAGTGGGTTGAGCTGTCGCGCTTTCTTGATAGCATCAACCGCTCCCGGAACGTTGTTCTCCGCGATATAGATCCGGGCCAGGTTGCGCTCGAATTTGTCGTTTTGCGGCTCTATCTGCAGCGCCTGCTTCATCAGCTGCTCGGCCTGGTCATTGTGCCCCAGCCCCTGGGCGGCCAGAGCCTCCAGCTGATACGGTTCCCCTTCCAGCGGGTTGACCCGGTGCGCCCACTGGGCTGCCTGCTGCACCTGCAGGTAGAGGGACTGCGCCCCGGCGCGGTCGTTCTGGGACACCTGAACCGCCTGGCTGGCCAGGTCGTTGGCGGTTTGCAGCTTGACTGCCCCCAGCAGCGGGAAGATGGTCAGCGCCATCGCCACCACGCAGCCGGCGCCCACCAGCCAGTTCCAGTGCAGGAAGAAGGGCAGGCTGCTGGTCCTGCCGGCCACCGGCTGCACCACGGCCCCCTCTTCCCCACCGGCGGCGACCGCCTGCCGGGAAAGCACGCCGTAGCGGACTATGCCGCCGGCGAACATGAAGAAGACCAGGAAGATGACAGACATCTGCCAGTCCCAATCCATCTGGGCGTGCAACAGCAGAACGGCGGTGGCGGCAAAGAAGGCGCCATATATCTCCCTGTGCTTGCTGGCCCCCAGGAACCGCACGTCCTTGATGGCGACCCAGAAAAAGGTGACGATGAAGCCCAGCAGCAGCAGCACCCCCGGCAGCCCCAGCTCAGCCAGGGCGTCAAACATGAGTGAATGGCCGTTCTTGGTGGGGACGTCGTGAACGACGCCGTTGGCATCCCTGAACGGCGGCCGCAGCCGGTTCCAGGCCACCGACCAGGTGGCGGCGCCGGTGCCGTTCAGGGGATGGTCGGCAAATGTCCTGAAGCTGACCTCATATTCCTGCGGCCGCTGGGTGTCGGATGATAAAAGCCGCTGGGCGGCCGAATCAGCCGGCGCCGACAGGTTGTCCTGCGAGAAGGCGTCGACCTGTTTCCGAACCATAGCGACCGGGCCTCCCTTCTTGATCACGAAAACGCCGCCTCCCGCCAGAATCGCCACGCCTGCGACGATGGCCACCCCGTAGCCGATCTTGCGAATGGCCGCGGGGCTGAAACTGATGCGCGGCTCCAGTTTCCAGATGGCCATCTGGGTGCCCACCGCTCCCAGGAACATGAAGATGAGCACGATCCCCAGGGCGGGGCCCTGGCTCTGGCGGGCGTCCACCGCTGCGTTGAGCTCCAGCATCGCGGGCAGGAAGAGGTGGCAGTACGCCACCACCAGGAGCGCCCAGGCCCAGACTGCCGCCGTCATCAGCAGCGCGCGCAGGCGGTTGATGGAGAGCAGCAGGTAGATCCCCGCCGCCAGCACCAGGAACAGGAGCCCGGCGCGGGACCAGGTAAAGACCAGCACGGTCATGAACAGGAACATGGCGCCGCCGTAGAAGGAGCGCAGGATGACGTTGGTGCCGCGGTCGGCCAGCACCCGCAGGCCGATGGGGAACGCCATCACCATCATCATGGCCATGGTATTCCAGTAGGTCAGCGGCCAGCTGAGGCGGGAGTCGAAATCATACTGTGCCGGCGAGAAGATCTTGTCGTGCCACAGGGTCGCGATCGCCACGATAAAAGCGATGAGGATGAACAGATGCCCCAGCCAGGTGAGCCATTCTCGGCGCGAGAGATAAATGTATACGAGGCCGAAGCCTCCCACGTACAGCAGGGCGCGGACGAACTCGTCGAAGCTGCGGGCCGGTACCAGCGACCATGAGACCGACAGCAGGATCCAGGCGGCGAAGGCGCCGAAGAGCCCGAGTTCGATCTTTCCCATCCGGGGAAGGTTCCCGGCTGTCTGGAGGCGGAAGAGCAGCCCCAGCACGATCAGGTAAAAGATGATCAGCTCCCCGTAGCTGCGCTTCACCACGAAATAGCCGCCGGCCGAGAATGAATAATACAGCACGACCAGGAAGCCCAGCATGAGAATGGCGACACGGAAGAAATCCTTGCCATCCCTGATGCCTCCGGAAAAGCGGCCGAACCAGCCTCCGAACAGACGCTCGGCGCGTACGTTCAGGCTGGCGCTGCGGGGCTTGGATTTCCTGGGGGCCGCCGGAGCGGCCTTGCGGCGCGCTTTTTTCTCTACCGGTCTTGGCTGCGGCGGGGCCGCCTTGCGCTTCTTCTTCTTGGCCTTGGCCCAGAGGACAGGCGGCGTTGCCGCCGCCGCGGCGCTGCCCAGCAGATTGTTTGAAAAGATGCTCGTCTTTTTCAGCAATTTCGTCCCAGTCTCAGCCGGCTTTCCGTCAGATCCTCCAGGGAAATGCATGCGGGACGCCAGGCGGGAGATGCGAAATGTTCCAGGCTCAATGTTACCTTATCCGGCGGCCTTTTCGCCAGTTGACATCGCATCTGAATTGACAATCAAAGCATGCAGTTCTCGTTGTCGGCGTCGATGGCGCGCCCTCCGGGCCGCCAGGGCCGGATGACCGTGTACAGCGCGGCCATGATCGCAGCCAGCACCAGGCTCGGCTTGTCGTAAAGGATCATCAGAAAAGCGCCGTGCAGAAGCAGCAGCACCAGGGCCACGTAAAGGATGGCCGCCGAGCCCCGCCCCGCCTTCCAGACACGGATTCCCTCGATGATGAAGATCGCCACCAGCCCCAGGATCAGCGGCAGGCCCAGCCAGCCGAACTCCATCATCCAGGTGAGCGGCAGGCTGTCGACGGCGTGCCCGTTGGTTCCCGGGGTGTTGTAGAGGCCCACGCCCAGGGGGTGGGCCATCAGCACATTCCAGGCAAACGGATAGAGGCTGGCGCGGGTGGTGAACGAACCGGCGCGGGACATCCACTGCTGGGCCACCACGGAAGGGAGGTTCAGCCTGCCCTTCTGCACCACTACCTCGTCCACGGTGATCTCGTTGTCATCGTCGACGATGCGGAAATCGGCGCCGTTGTTCTCGCGGCCGTCAAAGCGCGGATCCTTGAGATAAAAGGCGACGCTGGTCCATTGCCTGGTGTTGGTCTTGGTGATCGAGGTGGTCGCCTTGTAGATGCCGCCCTTGCCGTCGCCGCTCCAGGAGTCGTAATCGAGCCGCAGGGAGCCGCCGCCCTTGTCGAAATAATGGATGATCACGGTGACCGGGTCATGGGTGTTCCTCATGAAGGAGTCACCCACGTCGAAGTAAATGAAATGGTTGAGCGGCTGCACGCCGGTTGATTCTCCGCTGACGGCGGCCACAGGGCCGTCGCGCCCGCCGTTCCACGCCAGCCCCGACTCCTGCATGTGGTAGCCGGGAGTCTCTATCGAGACCTCTTCCCGGTTGAAGTAATCGAATGCCACGAACAGGAGCGGCACCAGCGCCAGCGGCAGGATCCACTTGATATTGCGCCGGAACCAGTAACGCGCCCGGATGGCCAGGAGCGGCACCAGCGCGATGGCCGCCAGCAGCCAGGTGCCGCGACTGAAGGTCAGGAAGAGCACGGCTGCCATCATCGCCAGCACCCCCGCCATCATCAGCCGGCGGCGCCAGAACACCAGCATCGCCAGCGGCACTGACGCCAGCACAATAGCACCCAGGAAACCTGGATGCCCCACCAGCGACCGGATGCGGTAAAACTGGTTGCTGGCTCCAATCCGGGTGTCCATGCCGATGGCATTTACCTCGATGGAATTAAACAGGGGGTTCGATTTGAACACGTACTCCACCAGGCCAAACAGGCAGATCCCCAGGATGGCGGCGACCGTGGCGAACAGGACGACGCGGACGTCGCGGATGTCCCTGATGCCGTGGCGCACCAGGTAGAAGACGCCCGCGCCGGTGGCGACCCAGTTGACAACGATGCTGAGGCTCTCGGGATGGAAAAGTCCCCGCACCAGGAAGACGGCGGCCACGGCGGCTATCAGGTAATC
>JAJYIN010000078.1 GCA_021790075.1 Actinomycetes bacterium
CTGCTAGAATCTGGGCGTGTCCGAACCCATTTCCACAGACGCCCTTACCTTCGACGAACGGGGACTGATCCCGGCGGTCGTGCAGGACTGGCAGACCGGCGAAGTCCTGATGATGGCCTACATGAACGGTGAGTCGCTTCAAAAGACGGTCGAGTCCGGCCGCACCTGGTTCTGGAGCCGTTCCCGCCAGCAGCTCTGGAACAAAGGTGAGACGAGCGGCCACTTCCAGTTTGTCAAGTCCATCCGCTACGACTGCGACCTCGACACCATCCTGATCCTGGCGGAGCAGCGTGGTTATGCCTGCCATACCGGCGAGCACACCTGCTTCCACCGGTCGCTGGACGGCGCGCCGCTTAAGCCGGCCGTCTACGAGGCCCTGGAGCGGCTCTACGAGCTGATCGAGGAGCGCCGGCGGCTGATGCCGCCCGGCTCGTACACGACCAGCCTGTTTGAAAAAGGCACCGACGCCATCCTGAAGAAAGTAGGGGAGGAGTCCTCGGAGTTGATTGTTGCCGCCAAGGGTGGTGAAAAGGAAGAAATCGTTTACGAGGCTGCCGATCTGTTCTATCATGTGAATGTGCTGTTGGCCCACGCCGACGTTTCCCTGACCGATGTCTACGAGGAGTTGCTGCGGCGATGGAAGTAACCGGCGCCGGCGCCGGGCTGGCGGGTCTCGAGATCCATCCCTCCCTTGATGAAGTCCGCGCGCTGGGCAAGGAATACAACCTCATCCCCGTTTATCACAGTTTCATCTCCGACCTGGAGACGCCGGTTTCCGCTTTCCTGAAGCTGGGCGCCCGCGAGAACTGCTTCCTGCTGGAGAGCGCTGAGCAGGGCGAGCGCATCGGCCGCTATTCGTTCCTGGGGCGTGACCCGCGGGCGGTTGTCAGTTACCGCGGCGGCGTCCTGTACGTCAGTGAGAACGGCGCCGTCAGCGAGACGGCCATCGACGACCCCTTCGACGGGATAGAAACCTTCATGGCCCGTTACCGGGCGCCGGAGCTGGAGGAGCTGCCGCCTTTCATCGGCGGGGCGGTGGGGCTGTTCGGCTATGATTTAGTGCGCCGGGTGGAGGAGTTGCCGGCGGCCGGGCCCGACCCCCTGGATCTTCCGGACATGGCGTTCCTGGTGACGGATTCCATTGTCGTTTTCGATCATCTGAAACATACGATCCTGCTGCTGGCCAATGTGCTCGTTGACAAGGATACCGACATCGAGCAGGCCTACCAGGCCGCCTGCGACCGGGTGCGGGAGCTCAAGCGGCTCCTGGACCGGCCGCTGCCGGCGCCGGCCGCGCACGCGCGCCCGCCGCTGGCGGAGCCCGTCTCCAACTTCCGGCGCCAGGACTTTGAAGCGGCAGTGGAGCGGGTGAAGGAATACATCCTGGCCGGCGACGCCTTCCAGGTGGTGCCTTCCCAGCGCTTCCAGGTCGATGTCGACGTGTCGGCGTTCGGCATCTACCGGGGGCTGCGCACGGTTAATCCTTCTCCATACATGTACTATATCGCCTTCGAGGATTTCGCCTTGGTGGGTTCGTCCCCGGAGCCGCTGGTCAAGGTCAGCCGCGGCTGGGTGGAAACGCGCCCCATCGCCGGCACCCGCCCCCGGGGCGCCACGCCGGAGGAGGACAAGCGTCTCGCCGAGGACCTGCTGGCGGACGCGAAGGAGCTGGCCGAGCACATCATGCTGGTGGACCTGGGGCGCAACGACCTTGGCCGCGTCTGCGAGCCGGGCACCGTGGAAGTGGTTGACCTGATGCGGATCGAGTATTATTCGCACGTGATGCACATCGTCTCGGTGGTGGTGGGCCGGCTGCGGCAGGGGCTCAAGCCCACCGACGCGCTCAAGGCGGCCTTTCCGGCGGGAACGGTCTCCGGCGCCCCCAAGATTCGCGCCATGGAGATCATCAACGGGCTGGAGCCGGTGAAACGGGGCTCGTACGCCGGCGCCATCGGCTACCTCAGCTTCAAGCGCGGCGAGCTGGATACCTGCATCTGCATCCGCACCATCGTGGTCAAGGACGGCGCCGCCTACGTGCAGGCGGGCGGCGGCGTCGTCGCCGACTCGGTGCCGGAACGCGAATACGAGGAGACGCGGAACAAGGCCCGGGCGCTGTTCGCCGCCATCGGCCTGGCCCAGGCCCAGAAGGAGTGGGAATAAGTGACGCCGCGCGTGCTCATCGTTGACAATTATGATTCTTTCACGTATAACCTGGTCCAGTTCCTGGGCGAGATCGGGGCCGGCGTCGAGGTGTTCCGCAACGACCGCATCACCTGCGCCCAGATCGGCGAGCGGCAGCCCAGCCACATCGTCATCTCGCCGGGTCCCTGCACGCCCAACGAGGCCGGCATCTCGATGGAGGTCGTCAGCACCTTTGGCGGCAGGATACCGCTTTTGGGAGTCTGCCTGGGGCACCAGTCGATCGGCCAGGTCTTCGGAGGCTCGATCGAGCGGGGCGCCGCGCCGGTGCATGGCAAGACGTCACCGGTTTTCCATGACGGGCGCACCATCTTCGCCGGGATCGAAAGCCCGTTCACGGCCACGCGTTACCATTCGCTGGTCGTGGCCGAGCCCATCCCTGAAGTGCTGGAGCGCAGCGCCTGGACCGGGGACGGCGTGGTGATGGGGGTCAGGCACCGGACGCTGCCGGCGCTGGAAGGGGTACAGTTCCATCCGGAAAGCATCCTCACGGCTCCGGGAAAGGAGATTTTGAGGAACTTCCTGGGGATGGGGATATAAGGATGCCCAACGAGATCCTGACATACGCGATTGACCGCCTGGCTTCGGGCTACGACCTCACTGAGGCCGAGTCCGGGTCGGTGCTGGAGCAGATCATGTCCGGCAACGTCAGCGAGGTGCAGACGGCGGCGTTCCTGGTGGCGCTGCGCACCAAGGGGGAGACCGTAGAGGAGATCGCCGGGCTGGCCCGGACCATGCGCCGCTTTTCCACGCGGGTTGACGTTTCCGGTATAAGCGTGGTGGATACCTGTGGCACGGGCGGCGATAAATCCCATACGTTCAACATCTCTACCACTGCCGCTTTCGTGGTGGCGGGCGCCGAAGCGCAGGTGGCCAAACATGGCAACCGCAGCGCCACCAGCCAGTGCGGCAGCGCCGATGTACTGGAAGCGCTGGGCGCCAACCTGGAGCTGGCTCCCGAAGCTGTGGCGCGGAGCATCCGGGAGGTGGGCATTGGCTTCATGTTCGCCCCCCTGCATCACCAGGCGATGAAACACGTGATTCCCGTGCGCAAGGAGCTGGGCGTGCGGACCATCTTCAATTTTCTCGGTCCCCTGACCAATCCGGCCGGGGCGGAGTACCAGCTCATCGGCGTCTCGGACCGGTCCTACCTGGAGCCGATGGCGGCGGCGCTGGAGATGCTGGGCTGCAGGCACGGCCTGGTCGTGCATGGGCATGACGGCCTGGACGAGATCTCGATTGCCGGGCCCACCGATGTGGCGGAGGTCGGCCCCGGAGGCGTCAAGGTCTACAGCGTCAAGCCGGAAGACTTTGGTTTTGAGAGGGCCGCCGGTCCCGCGCTGCTCAAAGGCGGCGATTCCCGTGAGAACGCTGACATCCTGAGGAGCATCCTGGACGGCGAGACCGGTGTCAGGCGGGAGATAGTGCTGATGAACGCCGGCGCCGCCCTCTATGCCGCCGGCGCGGCGGATTCCATCGCCGCCGGCGTCAGGCAGGCCGCCGATAGCATCGACCGCGGCGCCGCGCGCCAAAAGCTGGATGCCTACCTGGCCGCCACCCGGTCTGATTTCTGAACGGCAGGCCCAGCCGTGCCGGAATTCCTCAGCCAGATTCTTGAAACGACCCGCCAGGACGTCGACCGGCGCCGGCAGCAGCGGTCCCTTCAGGACGTGATGAACGCCGCCGCCCGGCCTGCCGGACAGTCGGGCGGGGCCCCCGCCGGTGAAAGCCGTTCCCTTCTCGAGGCGGTCAGGGAGCCCGGCATCTCCCTTATCGCCGAGTACAAACGGGCGTCACCTTCCAGGGGCGACATCCGCCCCGGCCTTGATGTTCAGGCGGCCGTGGCGGCCTACGAGGCGGCCGGCGCACGCGCCCTTTCCGTCCTCACGGAGGAACGCCACTTCAAGGGCAGTCTCGAGGATTTGAGGAGAGCCCGGGCCGCCAGCAGCCTGCCGCTGCTCCGGAAGGATTTCATCATTGACCGCTACCAGATCTGGGAAGCGGCGGCAGCCGGAGCCGACGCCGTCCTCCTCATCGTCGCGGCCCTGCCTGCCGCGGAGCTGGCCGCTCTCATGGCGGAAGCCGGCCGGGCGGGAATGGAAACCCTGGTGGAGGTGCACGGCCGCAGCGAACTCGAAACGGCCCTCGAAGCCGGCGCGCCGCTCGTAGGGATCAACAACCGGAACCTGAAAACTTTCGAGGTCGATTTGGAAACTACGCTAAATCTGATAGAGTTTGTACCCCACGGGGTTTCCGTAGTCAGCGAGAGCGGTATCAGGTCCGCCGCAGATGTGTCCCGGTTGTCAGCAGCCGGAGTGCGGGCGGTGCTGGTTGGCGAAACGCTGATGCGAAGTCCGGATCCGGCGGCCAAAGTGAGGGAACTCATTTCCTGACAGAGCTTAGCCGGCGGGTCTGGCCATGACCGCGTACCGTTCTTTATGCTAGTATGCTCAAGTTCTGGCCCAAGGCGGCCGTTAAGGAAGAAGCGTTCAACCTTCTTTTTTGTCCGGGCGGCTCCCGGTGTTAAAGGAAATAAGTGTGGAGCCGTCGAAACTTATCCCCAGCATTTGAGCCAGTTCTGCATGTCCGGACACTCATGAATGTCTAGTTTCTTTAAAAAGAAGTCTGGAAAACCAGATGATGAGGGCAGCCAGGCCTCCCAGCCGGAAGCTGGTGGCCAGGCCCCGCCTGCGACTCCACCTGCCGAAGAAAAGAAGGGCTTCTTCAAGAAGAAGGCGCCGGCGAAACCCAGGCAGCCCAAGGAACCAAAGCCTCCCAAAGAACACAAGTCAAAGAAGCCCCTGTTCGGAAAGAAAAAGGAAGCGCCTGAAGTTCCGGCGGCGGAGCCTGCAGCCCTCGAGGCCCCCGCTCCGGGGCCTCCAGCCGGCGCGCCTGTAACCGCAGCAAAAGCTCCCAGAGAAAACAAAAGCTTCTTCAAGAAAAAGGGCGCCAGGGAGCCCAGGCCTCCCAAGGAGGCAAAGCCTGGCAAGAAGGCCAGGGAGCCGAAGCCTCCCAAGGAAGGCAAGCGGGCCAAGGGTGGCGGGTTCGGGGGTTCCAAGGTCAGCCCCGTGGGGCTTGACCTGGGGCGCTCATCGATTGCGGCCGTGCGGCTGCGCCACAACACCGGCGGAGACGTGCTCCTGCAGGCTGCGCTGGACCAGCTTCCCGAAGGCCTGATCCAGGAGGGCGAGGTCAGGGACGTGGAGGCGCTCGCTTTCGCGATCCGCGATTTCTGGAAGGCCCACAAGATCAGGGGCAGGAAGGTCTCGATCGGCCTGGCCAACCAGAAGATCGTGGTCAGGAGCCTTGACTTTCCCTTACTGGAAGAAAAGGAGCTGCGCTCGGCGATCGAGTTCCAGGCCCAGGATTACATCCCCATCCCCATCGAGGAAGCAGTGTTCGATTATCACATCCTGGGCCGGTACCAGGACGAGCAGGGCATCGAGAAACAGAAAGTGCTCGTGGTCGCGGCCCAGAAGGACATGGTCATGGACTTTGTCAACGCCATCAAGAAAGCCAGGCTGAACATCGCCGGCATCGACCTGCAGGCCTTTGCCATGTTGAGGGCCCTGGTCACCCACAGTTTTCTTGACGAGGGCATGCCGGCGCAGGCCGTGGCTGTCGCCAACATCGCGTCGGATGTCACCAACCTCGTAGTCGATGTTGCCGGTGAGCCGCAGTTTACGCGCATAATCTCCTTCGGCGGCGACGATTTCACCAGGGCCGTCCAGGAACAGCTGGGCAATACTTTCTCCGAGGCGGAAGTTTACAAGGTGCGGACCGGCCTGGCTGCCCCGGGGGTTCAGGAAGAAGGGGCCGAAGCCGAAAGCGGTTTTCCGGAGGCGCCTGCGGGCGCACCGGGCGAGCAGCCACCCGCGGCGGAGGCTCCGACCGGGATCATTCCTCCCGGTGAGGCTCTGGAAGGCCCGCCCGGCGGCGAAGGCGAGGGGCCGGCGGCGGCGCCCGGCGAGGAGGAGGGCGGTGGCGGCACCCCATTCGGAGCTCATGGATTGACCCCTGATGGACCGGGCAAGGGCGAAGGCCCGGGAGCGCCCGGCGAGCCGGAGAATCCAGGCGGGGCCTCCCAGGGCGCCGGCGGTCCCCCGCCGGAAGAGGGCAAGCAGCTGTGGCCTGAAGGCAACCGGGAACCGGAAGAAGCCGAGATCGAGGAAGTCACGCGCCGGGCGCTGGAGATCGCGGCCGACTCGCTGGCTGACGAGATCCGCCGCTCCCTTGATTATTACATGTCGCAGGAACAGTCAATGCCGGTGAGCAAGCTGCTGCTCAGCGGCGGCGGCGCCATGATGCCCAACCTGGAGAGCTATCTGTCTCAGATTTTCCCGTTCCCAGTGGTGATGGGCAACCCGCTCCAGAGGATCACGCAGAACAAGTCCGGCCTCAGCGACGAGGAGATGCAAGTGCTGGCTCCGAGGCTGGCTATCGCCATTGGCCTGTCACTGGAAGACGAGGGTTAAAGAATGCCAAGAGTAAATTTGATACCGCCGGAAGAGCAGGCGCGCGAATTCCGCCGCCGCATCTACATATTCCCGGTTGCGGGCGCGGTGCTTCTGCTGGCGGCCCTCGGTGGCAGCTACCTTTATTACAGCAACGAGCTCAGCACGACCCAGAGCCAGCTGCAAGGGGTCGATAGCCAGATAGCGAGCCAGTCGAAGCAGATGGCGGAACTGCAGAGCTATGACGACATCAAGAACCAGAAGCAGGCCCGCCTGACGTCCGTCACGGGGCTCTATGACGAGCGGGTGCGCTGGTCAAGGATCCTCGATGACATCGCCTTTGTCATTCCGGATAACATTTGGCTCAACAACATCACCGGCCAGGTGCCGGGAGGAAAGACGGGCGCCGGCCCCAGCAGCCAGAGCGCTTCCGGCAGCAGCCAGGATCTGGTGATTGAGGGGTTCACGTACCACAACGAGATGCCGACGGTGGCCATCTTCATGGTCCGGTTGGGATTGCTGCCGTCGCTCAAGGATGTGACTCTCATCAGCGCCGCGACGGAGAAAGTCAACGATAAGCTGGTGATTCGTTTCAAGATCGCGGCGACGCTGAAGCAGCCGGTATCCACCGGTGCGCCGGCGACGGCCCCGGTGACGGGTGAGCAGGGTCCGGCTCCGGTGACGACCACCGGCACTTCGACGACACCGACCGGCACCGGCACTACCGGGGCGGTCCGGACGACGACGGGCACTTCCACCGGCGCCCTCACCACTCCCGGAGGAGGGGTCAATCCGTGAGGAAGAGGGATATATGGATTCTTGCCGGGCTCGGCGTCGTGGTGCTAATCGTCGCCTGGTACTTCCTGCTGCTCAAGCCCAAGCAGGACGACCTGTCCCAGGCCCAGGACCAGTTCGCCACCGATCAGCAAAAACTCGCTGACAATCAAAAGAAGATCGACACGATCGACACCCAGCGCGCCACCGCCAGGCAGGCCAACAGCGATCTGCTCAAGCTGAACAAGCTGGTGCCGGCCGACGAGCAGATTCCGTCACTCATCATTGAACTGCAGCAGACCGCCAATGACGCCGACGTCGATTTCATGAACATCAAGCCGGATCCGCCGGTGGCCGGCACCGGCGGTTATACGGTGCTGCCCATAGAGCTCAAATTCGAAGGAAGCTTTTTCGACATAAATGATTTTCTCTACCGGGTGGAGAATTATGCCAGGATGGATGGCAGTAACGTGACCGTGGACGGCAGGCTTGTCAGCGTTGTCGCATTCAAGATGGGCGAGCCGGATGTGTCCGGGATCAAACTGCCTAATCCGCAGAATCCAAACGGCCATGAACAGATTACCATGACCATCAATGCCTACATGACCGGCCCGCCGGCCGCCCCGAAAACAGGGAGCAGCAGCTCCAGCGGTGGCGCCAAAACTACCGGCGGCGCCGGCACTACTGGCGGCTAAGGCACAGGAGCCGGATAAACAATGCTAGATGAATTCCTGGACAAGCTGGATAATTTCAAGGGTTCCCCGATAATCGCGGCTGCCGCCGCCATCGTCCTGGTGGTCTGCTCGGTGACGCTAGCCCTCTCGTGCGGCGAGGAATCGACGCCGCCGGCGAATACGCAGGCGGCGGCGACGGGGACGATGCCCAGCACCAGCCCTTCCAGAGGGACGGCGGCGCCGTCCCGGACGGCGCCGGCCGGTTCGTCGTCCACTTCCTCGTCACAGACAAATCCGTACCTTTCGTCTCCCAATGGCACCACCATGTGGTCGAAGGTTTTCACCCGCAAGGACCCGTGGATCCAGAGGGTTTACCAAACAGCAACAAGCGCAGGAGGCGCCTCGTCGCCGTTGGGCGGTGCGACGTCGCCCACGTTCCCGACCGGAGGCACCACTGGCGGGACTGCCGGCGGCACCACCGGGGGCTATACTGGTGGAACGACGGGAGGCACAAGCGGTGGCTACACTGGCGGGACGACGGGCGGCGCTACCGGCGGGACGACGGGAGGCAGGACAGGCGGGACGACCGGAGGCACGGGAGGCGCTCCTACTCCCGGAAAATGAATCCCGGTGAAATCCGAATAGCCGGTTACGGCCGCCTCCCCAACGAAAGAGAATCCGCCCCCGTGGCGGATTTGGTTGTTGACGGCGATTCGTTAGAATCTATCTCAAAAGGTTGTTCGTTGCGAGGCCGAGCGAAAAGGCCATGGGCAAGGACGCAGGAGGAAAAAGCCCGCAGTCGTACCCGTAGGTGCG
>JAJYIN010000002.1 GCA_021790075.1 Actinomycetes bacterium
GCAGGCTGCCTTCCACACCCAGTCCCTGCTGATCTCTGACTGGATCGTCGCCTTCCTGGCCGGAAGCGTGGTTCTCTGGGCGGTGGAGCTTTTCAAGCTGCTTTCCCGCTCACGCGACTGGGCTACGGGCAAGATACCACTTCGCTAGCGCGATCACGCTACCCGCCTCTGGCGTACCCGCCGGCGCATCTTCCATTGCGCCCAACTTCCCTATTGTCGTACCTTCCTCTGCGTCCAAACCCGCCGGCGCATCTTCCCCCGCGGCTGGGGTAAGATAGGCACATGGTCCGCCTCTCACCTGAACAGTTCCCCCAGATCACAGCCGTCACGCATCAGGCCGCCCGTCCCGGAGAGCACGAGGAGATGCCGCCGGAACTGGCGGCGCCGGTCAAGGAGGCGCTTGCCGCCGCGGGCATCCGGCGTCTTTATTCGCACCAGGCCGGCGCCTGGAAGCTGGCGCGCGCCGGACGCAACGTGGTAGTCACTACCGCCAGCGCCAGCGGCAAGTCACTCTGCTTCAACCTGCCGGTGCTGGATGAGCTGGCCCAGAGCGACCGGTCGCGGGCCCTCTTTCTTTATCCCACCAAGGCGCTCACCCAGGATCAGGTGCGCAAGCTGCAGGGGCTGCGGCTCAAGTTTGTGCGGCCGGGCATTTATGACGGAGACACGCCCGCCGCCGACCGCCCACAGATCAGGCGGCGAGCCAACATCCTGCTTACCAACCCGGACATGCTGAACGTGGGCATCCTGCCCCACCGCGGCGCCTGGGAGGATTTCTTCTTCAACCTCAAGTATGTGGTTGTCGATGAGGCCCATTCTTACCGGGGCGTTTTCGGTTCCCACGTGGCCAATGTCATCCGCCGCCTGCGCCGCATCTGCTCGATGTACGGCAGTGAGCCGGTTTTCCTGCTAACTACCGCCACCATCGCCAACCCCGGGGAACTGGCCGCCGCTCTCACCGGACTCGATTTCGAGCTGGTGTCCCGGGACGGCTCACCGCGGGGGGAAAGGCAGATAGTCTTCTGGAACCCGCCCCTGGTCGACGCCGCCCTGGGTTTGCGCAAGAGCATTTTCGGCGAGACCGCCGGCCTGTTTGCCGACCTGCTGCGGCAGGGTGTCCGCACCATCGTCTTTACCCGGACCCGCAAGGGCTGCGAGCTCATCTATAACTACAGCCGCAGGCTGCTGGAGGAAAAGGACCGGGAGCTGGCGGAGGCGGTCTCGCCCTACCGGGGCGGTTACACGCCTGCCCAGCGCCGGGACATCGAGAAAGGACTGTTCGAGGACCGGCTCCTGGGCGTGGTTTCCACCAATGCCCTGGAACTGGGAATCGACGTCGGCGGCATCGATGCCGTCATCTCGGCCACCTTTCCCGGCACGGTCGCCAGCCTCTGGCAGCAATGGGGCCGGGCGGGCCGGGGGGCGCAGCCGAGCCTGGCCGTGTTCATCGCCGGGATGGACGCCCTGGACCAGTTCTTCATGAACCATCCGGACCAGCTGCTGGAACGGGATGTGGAAGCGGCCATCCTGGACTTTCAGAACCCGCAGATCTTTGCCGGCCATCTGGCGGCGGCGGCTTTCGAAGCTCCCCTGGAGCCGGACGACGAGCGCTTTTTCGGCCCGGGTATGGCGGCGGCGGCCGTCCGCCTGGCTGCGGAACGGCGGCTGCGCCGGCGGGAAGACGTTTTTGTTTACGCCCGGTCCGACTTCCCCGCCGCCGCCATTTCCCTGAGGTCCTCCTCTGCGGACGCCTTTTCGATCATCGAGGAGCAAACCGGCGCCGTTCTCGGTGAGGTGGAGGCGGATCGCGCCTTTTTCTTCGTCCACCCCGGGGCTATCTATCTGCATCTGGGAGAGGTCTACCAGGTGCGGCATCTCGACATCGATGGGCGGGTGGCGTTGGTGCGCCCGGTCGTGGCCGACTACTACACCCTGCCGAAAAAAGAGACTTCGGTCGAGATCGTCGAGCGCGGCCTGCGGCGCCGCTCGGGCCGGATTGAGCTATCCTTTGGCCGCCTGCTGGTGACCGAACAGGTGATCGCCTACCAGAAGAAACTGCTGGCCGACAACCAGGTGCTGGAATTCGTCGACCTGGAGCTGCCGGAGCAGAACTTCGAGACGGAAGGGCTCTGGTTCTCTCTGCCGGAAGAGATCGTCGAACAGATTCCACCCCAGGAGCTGGCGGGGGGCATCCACGCCACCGAGCACGGCCTCATCGCCCTCCTGCCTCTCTATGCCATGTGCGACCGCTGGGATATCGGCGGCCTCTCCGCCGAGATGCACTGGCAGACGGGCGGGCCTACCATCTTCGTTTACGACGGCCACCCGGGCGGCATCGGCATCACCCGGTCCGGCTTCCACAGTTTCGAGGAACTGGCCGCCGACTCCCTGAAACTGATATCGGGCTGCCCGTGCGACTCGGGCTGCCCTTCCTGCATCCAGTCCCCCAAGTGCGGCAACCTGAACGAGCCGCTCAGCAAGGTGGAAGCAGTCCGGATCCTCAAGATGATCAGCAGGGCAAAGGCGCCGGAGGAAAAGTGTGCAAACGGTTGAGCCAGTGTTAAAATCATGGTCATGTCCAGGAAGTACATTTCTGTCATAGGCGGTTCCCAATGCGATGAAGGCATCGCCACCCTCGCCGAAGAAGTCGGCCGGCTGGTGGCGGCGGGCGGCGCGGTGCTGGTCTGCGGCGGCGGAGGCGGGGTGATGGAACATGCCTGCCGCGGAGCCCGCCAGGCTGGCGGCGTCACCATCGGCATCCTCCCCGGCGATGACAGGGCGGAAGGCAACCCTTTCCTGGACTATGCAATCTGTACCGGTATCGGCCATGCCCGCAACCTGGCCGTCGTCAGCAGCGGCGACGCCGTCATCGCCGTAGGCGGATCGTTCGGCACCCTCTCCGAGATCGGCCTGGCGCGCATCCGCAGCCGGCCGGTTTTTCTGCTGTCAAGCTGGGATGTCAGCAGAAATGGCAACATCCCCGAAGGAATCATCCCGGTTTCATCGCCGGCAGAAGCCGTCCGCCTGGCGCTGGCGTGATCTGGTTCCGGCATAGCTAGACCCCGCCTCGCCTTGGCGTCATCTGGTTCCTGCATGACCCCGACCCCACATCGCCTTGGCGTGAGGTTCCGGCAGGGGCGGACACAGCCTGGCGCTGGCGTAAACCCGCACCTGTTTGCGTCAAATCCGGACTACATTTGTCAGAAATATATCAAGGATTTGGGGCTTGTCAAGACGTGGGAAGGCGTGATACACTTCGACCCCTCGGCGTTCTGGGTGGGGACCTCAAATCCTTGCTGAGAGTTTTTTGCACATTTGCAGAAGGGAGGATGGGGATGAAGAAGAAGGCACAGTCCTACGAGAAGCCCGTGCTCGTCAAGCGCGAGAACTTGAAGGACATCACCTTCGAGTGCCCCAACTGGCAGTGCAGCGTAGTGGTGCCGCCACCGCCGGCGCCGTAGGGCCTCGCGACAATTTCATATTTTAAAAGGACGGCCATGGCCGTCCTTTTTTCGCTGGCTCCCGACCTGCCGGATCAGGTCCAATAACCGGTATTTTCGCCTGCGGGCGCTTCCCGCACCTCGTTCAGGATCTCCTCACCGCCGGACTCGAACATTTTCTTTCCCAATTGCTCACCCAGATTCTCCGCCAGGATGACCGGCCCCTCGATGCTGTCCCTGATGAACCTCTTGCCGTCCAGCGAGCCCAGATAAGCCCGCAGGATTAGCTTGTCCCCGGAGACAGTGGCATGGGCGCCGATCGGCACCTGGCAGCCACCTTCCAGCCAGCGCATCAAGGCGCGCTCAGCCTGCACCGCCGCCGTTGAGGCGGCGTCATCGTGAACCGTCACCAGGTCGCGGGTCGCGCCGTCCCCCTCGCGCACTTCGATAGCGATCACTCCCTGGCCGACCGCGGGAATCATCTCTTCCACGGAAAAATAGAAAGACACCTCGCTCTCACGCTCCAGCCGCTTGACGCCCGCCGCCGCCAGGATGGTGCCGTCCAGGCCGAGTTCAGCGATCTTGCGGATGCGGGTATCAACATTGCCCCTGATATCAACTATCTCCAGGTCCGGCCTCAGGGCCAGCAGCTGGGAGCGGCGGCGGAGGCTGCTGGTGCCGATGCGGGCGCCCTCGGGAAGGTCCGCCAGGCCGCCGGCCTGGCCCAGAAAAGCGTCACGTGGGTCCTCCCTGGCTCCAAGGGCCCCGATCATCAGGCCCTCCGGCAATTCAGTAGGCAGGTCCTTGGAGCTGTGGACGGCCAGGTCGATATCGCCGCTTAAGAGGGCGGTCTCGATCTCCTTGACGAAAAGCCCCTTGTCGCCGATCTCGGCCAGGGGGGAATCGAGGACCTTGTCTCCGGAAGTGGTGATCTTCTGGATCTTTACCGAAAGGTCGACGTTGTGCTTCTGCAGGGTCCAAGCCACGTGGTGCGCCTGAAACAAGGCCAGCTCGCTGCCTCTGGTTCCCAGTATGACACGCCTGGCGGCCGCTTCTTTATTCATCCCTGTCGCTGCCGCCGCTGCCGGCCATCTCTTCCCGGGGCCGTTCCGGTTCGCCCGCCCCGGACACTTCTTCCCGGGGAGGTTCCAGTTCATCGACCCTGGACACTTCTTCCGTGGGCCGTGCCAGTTTCTTGTGGCCGTTCAGCTTGAACAGGCGGCGCATCGATTCCACATAAAGGTAGCCGCCGCGCTCGTTCGATGCCCGTTTCAGCTCCACCGTGGGACTGTGCAGGATCTTGTTGACGATACCCGACGCCATGGCCTCGATGCGGTTGCGGTCCTCCTCGGAGAGGTCGCCGTTGAACTTGCTGAGCGCTCTGGCCACCTCCGCCTCCTTGATCTCTTCCACCAGCTGCCGCAGAGCGGTGATGGTCGGCACCACATCCAGGCTGGAAAGCCACTGGGTGAAATTGAGCACTTCCTCGCCAATAATCTTTTCCGCCTTTTGTGCTTCCTTGCGGCGCGCTACCGCGTTGGCTTCGGCAACCTCGTTGAGATCGTCGATGTCGTAGAGGAAGGCGTTGTAAACGTCGTTGACGCCGGGGTCGATATCACGGGGAACCGCGATGTCAATAAAGAAGATCGGCTTGTTGTGGCGCTGGCGCATGGCCTTTTCCACCTGGCCCTTGCGCAGCACGTAGTGAGGCGCGCCCGTGGAACTGATAACGATGTCCGCCAGGGGCAGGTAATCGGCAAGATCGTCGAAGCGGATGGCCTGGCCGTTGAACCTGTCCGCCATCTCTTCCGCCCGGCTGAACGTGCGGTTGCCCACCATGATGCTGGAGATGCCGTGCGAGAGCAGGTGGGTAGCGGTCAGCTCCCCCATCTTGCCGGCGCCCAGCAGCATGACGGTGCGGCCTTCCAGGTTGTCAAACACCTTTTTGGCCATCTCCACGGCTACCGACGACACCGACACGGGGTTCTCGCCGATGGCGGTTTCGGTGCGCACGCGCTTGCCCACTTCGAGGGAGTGGCGGAAAAGCCGGTTGAGGAGCACGCTGGTGGTTTCACGGGCGTGGGCGTCGTGATAGGCCGCCTTGATCTGGCCCAGGATCTGGGCCTCGCCCACCACCAGGGAATCGAGGCTGCCGGCCACCTTGTAAAGATGGCGGACGGCGCTCTCACCCTCGTAATAGTAAGAGCTGTCCTCCAGTTCTTCCCGGTCCACGCCGGCGAGGTGCGCCAGGGCAGCGAGCACTTCGCGGTTGCCGGTTTCGGGGCGGGAGACAACCACGTAGATTTCGGTGCGGTTGCAGGTGGAAAGGGGAACGGCTTCCAGCACGCCGGCACTGTCCAGCAGTTTCTGGGAGAGAACCCCGCACTTCTCTCCATCAAGGGAAACCTTTTCCCGCAACTCCACGGGGGCGGTTTTATGATTTATGCCTAATACCGCGAGATGCATTTGTCGATCTCCGACTGCGCGGCGGCTTCGCCGCCGCTATGTAAAATTGCCGCCAGGTCCAGCTGCGCCAGTTCCGCCAGGCACTGCCGCTTGGCGTCCTCATCTTTCACCCGGGCTATCACCTGCCGGCGCGCTTCTCCCAGCAGTTCCAGCGCCCGGGCCCACTCCGGAGGAAACTCTTCTTCCAGCTGCCGGCGCAAACGTTTCGCCAGGGCCGGCAGCCCGCCGCCCGTGGAGACGGTCAGCATCAGATCGCCGCGGCGGACGGAGGCGGGAACATAAAAATTGCATTGCCCGGGCCGGTCGACCACGTTCAGCAGCAGCCCCCGGTCCTGAGCCTCTGACTCGACTTCCCGGTTGACCGCCTCGTCATCTGTGGCAGCAATGGCCAGAAAAGCCCCCTCGAGATCTCCCCGCCGGTAGGGCCTGTCCACATAGTCGAAGCGGCCTTGATGCCTTTCGAACTCAGGGTCAAGCACCGGCGACACCACCTTCACTTCAGCCCCGCATTCGAGCAGCGACTCCGCCTTGCGCAAAGCCACCTTACCGCCGCCGATTACGACGCAGGGGCGGCCTTCCAGCTTGAGATTGACAGGGTAAAGCGCCACACCTTATCCCACCGAGCCGTAACTGTGGAGCCCGGAAAGCAGCAGGTTGACTCCCAGGTAGGTGAATAGCACCACGACCATGCCGATCACGGCCAGCACCGCGGAATGGCGGCCCCGCCATCCCCAGGTCAGCCGCGTATGCAGATAGGCGCCGTAGAAAAGCCAGGTGATGAACGACCAGGTTTCCTTGGGGTCCCAGCTCCACCAGCTGCCCCAGGCCTGGTCGGCCCAGATGGCGCCGGTGACGATACCGATGGTGACCATGGGGAAACCAAAGGCGATGCCGCGATAGCTGACCTCGTCCAGCACATCAAGTGAAGGCAGCCGCTTGGAAAATGAAGGCTTGGCGGCGCCCCGGCCGGCCAGGTATCCCAGCCCCAGAGCCACTGTCAGCCCCAGGAGGCCGCCGGCCCCGATCTTGAGCCAGTCGCTGGTGGCGTAAATCTTGCTGACGGCGCCCGTTACCGGGTCGGCGATCTTGGCCGGATTGGCCCAGGTGGAGCCCAGCCACAGCCCCAGCACCAGCCCCAGGAGGCCAAACATGATCAGGAATGCCATCACGACATTTTGATAGTGTTTTTTGAGCAGATATTCCTGGACGACATAGAAGAAGCCGGCGCCGAAAGACAGCGCAAAAAATCCGTAGGAAAGCATGGCGATGGAGACGTGGATCCAGAGCCAGTAACTCTGAAGCGCCGGCACCAGCGGTTCGGGACCCGTGTAAAACACAAAGGCGACGCTGTTGATGATGAACGCCGTGGGCACCACCAGCGCCCCGGCGGCCCGGATGGGGTAAAACCGCTCGGCGATCAGATAGAAGAGCACGATGCCCCAGCCGAACACCGACAGCGATTCATACAGGTTCGACATGGGCGCGTGGCCCGAGCTGATCCAGCGCAGGACCAGCGCCACCGTGTGGGCCGTCAGGCCAAAGACCAGCAGGGCCGTGCCCAGCTTCGCGGTCATGGCATTGCGCGTGATCAGGTGCCAAATGTAAAGGCCGCTGCATACCAGGTACGAAATAACCGCAATAATGAAGAGTATCTCTTCTACCTTAGCCATCTGCTCTTGCCTCCTGTCCCAGTCTCAACCTGAGTTCGGCAGTAATCCGCTCGAAATCGCGCTTGAATCCCAGCTTGGAGCGGTTGGTCCGCCCTCCCATCAAAAGCTCATCCGACTTGCCGATTTTCAGCCAGATACGCCGGTGCGGGAAATACAGCCCGATCGTGATTCCCACCATCATCATCGCAAAACCCAGGTAGATCAGGGTCTTGCCGGGACGCCGGCTGATCTCGATCACGCTGACGTAACCGCGGCTTGACTGGTAATAACTCGATTGATAAAAATTCGTCCCCTCCACCTTGAGCAGGTCGAGAAAGGAAGACGTCAACCGCAACGGGCCGTTGACGGTGATCGTCTGCCGGACCACCTGCTGCCCCCCATCCAGGACCTGCAGGTCGGTGGAATAGAGGGATGGCCTGTAACTGACAATCCGGTTGCCGTCATAAACCGGATCGGATTTCATATTGAACCCGTAGCTCTTGAGCTGGTAATCCGTGTTGGGAACGTTGATGGTGGCGCCGTCCGGGACGTCGAGACGTTCCTGAAAACCAAAGACCGCGCCACTGATCGCTCCTATACAGATTACCAGAAAACTAAGATGAAACATTAGTGAGGAAAGACCGGAAAAGCGGCCCTTTTGCGCCAGCACCGAGCCGCTCTCACCTGCATGGAGCCGGTAACGCGAGCCCTTGAGCAGATCCCGGGCGGCCCCCATCCCCTTCTCGCCGGCCCCCTCGAAACTGGCGGCTTCCGGCTGGTTGGCCACAAAAGCGTCCTTGACGTCTAAACGCAGCTTAAAAGCATGCTTGACCGTGGTGGGAAGGCGGTTGAGGATGCAGACCGAAAGGTTCGCCATCAGCAGCGTCAGGAGGGACATGAACCACCAGGAAGTGTACATGTTGAAGAGGCCCAGGAAGTTGTAGAAATTGTACAGCGGGTTCTTGACCCAGTCCGACTGGAGGGCTTCCTCACCTTGGGGAATGATCGTGCCTATGATCGAGAGGATGGCAATGATGAACAGCAGCGTCAGCGCCAGCTTCATGGAGATGAGGAAATGGAAGATCCTCATCCCTAATGGAGGCGCCGGCTTTGACACCTCGGCTGTCTCGGATATGGCGCTCATTTCTTTGACGGAATCAGACATATGACGTCATGCCAAGCGGGCCTAGGGTGCATCACCCTTGATAAAGGCTTTCTTGAAACTGGCAGCCTGTGACGGATCCGGCTGTGGCAGGGTGTCGGGCAGTTGCCATATTTGGATGCGGTTGTTCATCCGGTCGCAGATATAGAAACGTTTGGTGGAAGTTATTGCTATGCCGTCCGGAAAATTGACTTGGCCGTTCTGATCGCCCTTCTCCCCAAAAACGGATACCACGTCGCCGTCTTGGGTCAGGACGACAAACTGGTTGTTGAAATTGTCGGATACATAGACATTCCCGTCGGGTCCAAGCGCAATACCTTTCGGCAAACCGAAGGGACTGGTAATGTTGCCGTTGACATCGGGAGAACCCACCATCCAGCGAACCTGCCCGCTGGAGTTGAGGGCGACGATGCGCCGGTTGAGTGAATCGGCCACGAAGAAATTGCCGGTATTGGGATCGACAACAATTCCTTCAGCGTAATTGAACTGGCCCTTATCCTTACCTTGCTTATCCGTGCCCCAGTGGCCTACATACTTGCCGTCGGCGTCAAAGATATATATGCCCGCCCAACTGGTCACATATTCCTTGTCTCCGTAAATGGCAATTCCGTAAGGGGCAAACAGCTGACCGGCGGGGAAGTCCTTGGGGTCACGGGGAAGATTGAACTGGAAATCCCCGGCCTTGTTGAGAACCCGGACACCCCGGAAGTTGTAGTCGCATACGTACACGCGGTCCCGCGAGTCGTCAACGGCGATGTCGGCCATGTTGGCACGGAACTGGAGTGGATTCCCATCCTGGTCCTTGGTATCCACTTTAAATTGGAAATTGCCATCCTTGTCGTAAACATCAACTTCCGATTTGCCAGTGTTGCTAACATAGATGTTCTGGTCGACATCGGTGGCTACTCCAAAAGGAGCCAACACACCATAGATGGAAGTAATATAGCTGAAACCCCCGCTGATCGCCTGGGTCTGGGGAGTCTTGCGGGCAAGCAAAACCGCCACCAGTGCCAGCACGACTACCAGAACCCCCAGGACTATCAGCCTGCCTTTATACTTGCTCATTGTTCAAACCGCCTTGTTCTTATAGCAAACAAACTCATGTTGATACCCGCTTGATCGCGTTCTGCAGATCCTGGTCGTTGGGGTTGAACTGAGCCGCCGCCTGGTATTCCTTCAGGGCGCCGGCCTTGTCCCCCTGCTGCTCGAGAATCTGCCCCATCAGGTAATGTGAAGTCCAGGTAATGTCACCGTCAGCAAACGACTTCTGCAGATCGCCCTTGGCGGCGTCGAGGCTGCCCCGGTTGAATTCCAGCTGCGCCATCTGGTAATAGGCTTCATACTTTTGACCACTGGAATAGGCGTCGGCAGCATGGGAAAACTGGTCTATGGCATTGTCGAGGTCACCTTTCTTCTCATAGGCCACGCCCATTTTCAGCAGGAGGATGGGCTGATTGGGCGCTTGTGAGAGGGCCGTCTGCAGTTCGCGGATGGCGTCGTCATACCGGCCGGCGTCCAGATAGGCGGCGCCGAGGTTCGCGCGCAAAGTCGGATCATCGGGTTTATCGTTAACAGCCTTCTCAAATTTTTCTATGTTGAGCTGGGTAGCTGTAGGAGCCGTGCCCGGCCGCAGGTAAAAGAACAGGGTAACGCCCAAAGCAATGACGGCGGCGGCGATGGCAATGTTGATTATCTTGGACAAGAAGTTCTCCTCAGAAATATCCGAAAAAGAAATGTTATGGGTTAACCGGCGAAGATGTTTGCGCCCCCGCTGTCCTGGCGGCTAGATTCATTATGCATCAACCTCATGGCGAAACCAAATTTAACGCTCTTGGATCGGGGTTGTAGGGGTATTGGCATTACTGGGCAAGAAAATTCCCTGGATTTTCCAGCGCCCTTCCTCCTCCACTAATGCCAGATCCAGTTTCACGTGATCTCCGGCCGGCTTGGAAAGCGCCTGGCCGGTGCTCGAGTCTACGTAATAGCTGTTGTCGTCGAATTCCGCCACCACCTGGGCGATGGGGTAATTGTAGTCGTCCAGCCGCACCTGCAGGTTCTGGTAGTCACGCTTCTTGTATTTCCCCGCCGCCAGGTCCTGATTGATGGTGTTGGTGGCATCCTGAAGCGCGGTTCCCTTCATGGCCTGGGACAGAACGCTGGTGTCCTTGCCGGCGCTGGCAATCAGGTTCAGGTCGGCGGTAGCGTCGGCCACGACCTGGTCCTTGACCTGCTGGGATGGATCGTGCGCCGATGTCGCCGTGGTATCGACGGTATCGGGCTGGGTGCCTGAACCCCCGGAACCACACGATATAGCAACGAGAGCCAGAACGAGAACCAGAGGAACTGCTATAAACCGCATCAACTTCGTTTTAATTCCTTATCTTTCCAATTTTTGGGGAGGCACCTCAAGGGTGCCTCCCCATATTCTACCTTCTACCAACCGGCCCGGATTAGGGCAGTGAACCCTTGCTATGGCATCCAATGCAGATGCCGTCACCATTGCTGGTGAGCAGATACGGGTTCGAACTCGTGTGCGGGAAGTCCAGAGAAGTCGGATCGTTACTCGGATTTCCGTGGCACGAAGCGCAGAACGGCGGGTGGTTCTGGTGAACCACGCCTGATGCATCCGCGGTCTTGTTGAGCACCTTCTGGTCGTGGCAGGCTTCGCAGAACCCTTCGAACGTCGTCACCGGCGTCGTCGTGTGGTTCGGCCGCGCGGACAGCAGGAAGTACGACTGCACTTTGGCGAACGCAGTCGTATTGATGAACTGCTGACCCCACGCGTTGTCCGGGATGTTGTCCGGACCCGCCGCGCCGGTCGCGTTGTTGACGGTGTCAGTGCCGTCGACAGAACCATGAGGTGTGTGGCAAGAAGCGCAGTAGAGGCCCTTGGTGCCATTGTAGGTAGTCGCGTTGCCGTTATTGTAACGAGGCATGCCGTTAGAGCCGGCCGCGTAGGCGCCGGGGAACTGGCCCGTGCCCAGGCCGCTGGCCATCACCACCAGCGGGTTGGTGCCGCTGGGGATGGCGTCAGTGACCCTCACCAGCGTGCCGTCGAGCATGACGCCCAGGCTGTGGCCTGGAATCGCGTCGATACTGGTGGTATTACCACTGATCGGCGCGCTCCGCATGTTCTTCTGGTAGGCGGCATAGGACGAGACCGTCGGCAGCTGCGGCTGGTTCGGGCTGTTGGGCTCGCCGTACGTGCCCGTCGGGCCCAGGATCGACTGGGTCAGATCAGGCGGCGCATCGGTCCAGCCGAAACGCATGGTGTTGGGAGCCGCCGGATTCTCCGGAATCGGCGCCTGATCGCCGAACAGGCCGTGGCAGGTACCGCAAGTACCGGTGACCGTAGCCTCGCGCGTCAACACGTAATCACCCTGTGCGTCGTGAGGCTCGTGACACTGCAGACACGTGTTGGTCGAAGAACTGTAACCACCGTGAGGGCTAATGTCGCCAGCGACGAGGGGACCGGCTGCGGTTTCGGCCATGGCTGAAGAGGCGAAAGCCAAGATCAGCACGACAGGGAGAGCAACCGCGACTATAAGCGCTATCCTTTTCATATATGTAGACACCTCCTTTCGCCTTGGAATAATTGTCATCTTTGTGAATAACATCACAAATAAATGACAACACCTTGTCGTCCAGGCGCAATGGCGGGCCAGTCTATAACTGGTTCAACAAAGGCGCGGACGAAATGGCCAAACGAGGTTGCAGTTAGCCTGCTGCTGGATGGGACCTACCTATCCCATGTCGTGTGAGGACTTTCGTGGTGTTGTGGCACTTTATCAACAATCCGCTTCCGCTCGAGTGTCCGCTTTTGTAACCGCTGAGACTGCAACGCATACTACCCTGGGTATGAAGATACAGGCTGATCAGGATTTTGTCAATAACCCCGGGGGGGTAATTAGGACTAAATCCGTTCAGTAACTTTTATCCTTCAGACCCCTATACCCAGTGTGAGCATTTACGGGAATGAATCGCGCAAGTTTGAGGATGCTCCGCAACTCATGCCAGTATAGCCTAAAAAGCCCGTACCAAAGCGGTTTTTCCTCAAATGGCAAAGAAAGGAAAAAGCGCAACATAAGACTCGCCGACCTCTGGTACTCTGCCAACCAGAAATTTTAGCCGTCCGGGGATGAATAAAATATCGGGGAATTCCCCTATACAGAAACGGCGGCAAAACACAACAGGTGAATCATTAGCACTCAGCAGCGCGCCAGGTAGAGGATGTCTGTATAAGGACGCCGGGTCGGCATTTCCACCACGCTGGGCGCGAATCCCGCCCCCTCAAGCGCCTCAAGCGCCTGCCTGCGGCTGAGGAAACAGAGGCGCTCCCGCTTTCCCTGCGTCACTCCAATGCTCGTGGCCAGCAGTTCCTGAAAATGGGTCCAGGCGTATTTCCAGCGCGGCGAGGTCTCCTGCGCCTTCCAGACCAGCAACCCGCCCGGCTTCAATTTCTGCCTGCAAATATTCAATATTTCTTCCTGCTCCTGCCGAGGCAGCAGATACATGACGTCCACGATGGTGATGACGTCGCAGGGGGACAGATCCGCTGTCAGGATGTCGCCGCAGAGAAAACGGATGCCGTCCCTCTTCCCCACGGTGGCCTGGGCGTGCCCGATTTTTTCGCAGGAAAGGTCGATGCCGGTAACATGCCGGTGACGCGAATCCAGCGCCATCATGTTGGCAAACAGGCCGTGCCCGCAGCCCAGGTCGAGGATGTCCCCGGCATCAGGCACGTGGCGCTCGACGAAGTCGAGGTCGCTCAGCAGCACACGCGTCCGCAGGAAGGCCCTGGTGGCCAGCGGCGCCGCCCGGTAGAGTTTGAGCGCTTCAGTTGCCTTCAAGCGACACGCTCCTGGTCTTCCAGTCCACCATCACCGAGTTCTGACCCGGCTGCCGGTCCATGAAGCGAAGCACCTGGTCCCAGGCCAGGGGCAGGTCTTTTTCCTGGCCGCCACCGGCAGGTTTCAAGTACCCTTCGAAAATGACCACATGCCTGATGGCGGGACCGAGCCCGATACTGACGGCATTCTCCTCGGTCGGATCGAAGCTGAGACTCTGATACTGCGGCAGATAGTATCTTACCTGCTGGTCATCGAAGACGGCGACGATAAGCGTGTCCGCGGGGTTGAACCCGGCTCTTATGGTATCCACGCGCGAGCGGAGGATCTCATCCCGCGCCGCCAGCTTGTTGGCGCTGAACTGCGGCGTGAAAACAAGAAAGAGCAGCAGGTTGCAGACGGTCAGGAGGCCGGCGGTCAGCATCAGGAATCTCTTCCTGGCGTCCGCGCGGCTGGTGGCAGCATCAGCAAGCCATGTCAACCCCCAGGCCGAGGCCAGCAGGGCCGCCGGCAGGAAGCTGAAAACGTACCCGAACTCGCCAACGTGGACGAATGCATAAAAAAGGACGCTGGGGACGATCCAGACAGCCAGGAACCAGAACCGGCGGTCATGCAGAACCGGCCGCCATCGTTTCCGCGTGAGGCCGGCGATGAACCAGGCCATGAGCGGCAACGCCGCCGCCAGGGCCCAGGCCAGGAAAGTCCATAATGCCCTCAGGTTGGCGCCCAGCGCCCCGAGCCCGCCGCCCAGTACGGATGAAAAGCGCAGCAGGTAGTCGCTCTGGGCCGATGACGCTTGCTGGTAGGCGGTAAAGCCACCCGAGAGCAGTGCGGAGGGAACATACCACGCCAGAACGCCCGCCGCCAGCAGGGCGAGCGCGCCGGCGATCCTCCAGGCCGGTTTCCGGTACAGGCCAACCAGCAGAAGGGGAAACAGGAAAGGGAGCAGGTCCTGGCGGAAGCCGGAAGCAATGCCCAGCAGAAGGCCGGCCGGAAGCACATAGGCCTGATTCCCATCCCAGGTGCGGTAGATGACGCCGGCGGTCACAATGCTGAGAAACGCCAGCAGCGTATAGGGATAGGCGACCTCGCTGTACGCCCAAAAGCTCAGGCTGGTAGCTAGTAACAATGCTGCGATCAACCCTACTTCGCGGCCGAAAACGCTCCGCCCCAGCCAGTAGAGGGCGGCGGAGGCCGCGGCCGCGAAAAAGACGCTTACCCATACCAGGGCGGCGTTGGGGTCGCTGATGAACTGATGGACCAGCCAGACGGTGCCCACGTAAAAGATGTGCCCCGGAGGTTGCGGCTGCCCGCGGGTCACGTCGAAATGTTCGATGGCCCTGGTGTAGAGCACCGAGTCCCACGCGTATAGCATGGTGGTGCGGAAAGGAATCCGCGATAGGAAAGTCGCGAGAAAAAGGGCTGTGGTTATCGGCCAGTCCGGCATGGCCCACGGCCGGCCAGGACCGGGGGGAGAAGAACCCGGCTTCATCTGGTTTCCCCTGTGGCTGTCCCAGTGGTCTGCTGGACGGGGTGACAGGAAGTGCAATCCGGTTTCCGGGGATGGTCGGTCTTCGGCGCTCCCTTGACACCCGCCTCATGGCAGCTGTCGCAATCCTTATAGACGCCGGCGCCGGGGTGGCCTGCCGGTGGCGGCGAAGAACCGGTGAGGGCGCAGGCCCAGGCCGAAAAAGCCAGCACCAGGACTGCCGCCACGATTAGAATTGTTTTCAAGAAGGGCCCCTCCCCGGTAGCCAGGGCTGACGCCGGCAGCCCTATTCGATGAAATACTTCATGCTGATCTTTTTGAACTCACGGCTGCTGAACAGGAGCTCATACGCGGCGATGCCGACCTGCTGTGACAGCTCCGCCGCCATCCGGCGGCAATCTTCTTCGGATGCGCCGTGGATCATGGCAAAGAGATTGTAATCCCATTTGTCCGCCCGGGGGCGCTGGTAGCAGTGGCTGACCTCGTCGGCCGCGGCCAGGATTGCTCCGACTTCTTCGGCCCTCGCGTCCGGCACGTCCCACGCGCTCATGGCATTGGCTGTATAACCCAGCCGCTGGTGGCGCACCATGGCGCCGAAACGGCGGATGGTGCCGTCCTGCTTCCATTCCTGTACCTTTGCCACCACTTCCGCAGGTTCCATGCCTGCCTGGGCCGCGATCTCGGCAAACGGCTCGGGCGTGACCGGAATTGTTTCCTGCAGCAGACGGATCAGTTCCTGCTCTTTTTCGGAGAATATTCTATCCATCGATCACCGGCAGGTCGACCTGTATCTTGAACAGCCGCGAGGCAGGCAGGTTGATGACCGGGCCGATGCCGGCGTCGGCTTCGATCTCCCCGATGATCTCTTCAATCCGCGCCCGGCTGGGAGCGATGAGCGTGAACCAGACGTTGTAATGGTGGTTGCGCTCATAGTTGTGGGTGACATTATGGAAGCGGTTGATCGCGGCAATGGCGGCGTCCAGTTTTTCCGGAGGCACGTGCACGGCGCAAAGGGTGCTCGTATAACCCACCTTGCGGGAATCAAAGGAAGCGCCCAGGCGCCTGATCTCACCGGACTCCATGATCGCGTTGATGCGGTCGATGACCTCCTGCTCCGGAATGCCCAGTTTCTCGCCGACGGCGGCGTAAGGGCGTTCCTCGATGGGGAAATCCGCCTGGATCAGGGTTATGAGCTTTTTGTCGGTTCCATCCATATGCATCGTCTAACGAGGGCCGGCGGGAGGCATTTTCCTCCTGGCTTTCGGCTCGTAAACACAGAAAGGCTCCTCCCCCAGATAATCCCCGGTCACCTCATAGGCCCGGGCCCGGCAGCCGCCGCAGTAGCGGCGGTACTCGCAGTAGCCGCAGCGTCCATGGTAACCGTCCAGGTCACGCATCTCCCTGAAAACGGGAGAGTCGCGCCAGACATCACCAAAACTCTGTTCCTTGAGGCTGCCGCAGTTTACATCCAGGAAACCACAGATCTGGACCACGCCCTGGTATGAGATGAAGCAGAAACCCTGCCCACCCAGGCATCCCTTGCTCATGGCGTCCATGCCGTGCGTCTCCACCGTCACCTTCTTGCCTTCGGCGTGGGCGCGCTGGCGGAGGATGCGGTAGTAATGCGGCGCGCAGGTGGGCTTGAAGTTGAGCGGCACCGTTTCCCGCTGGTCGTAGACCCAGCCCAGCGTCTCCTCGTACTGCTCGGGGGAAAGCTCCTGGTCGGCCAGTTCCTTGCCGCGGCCGGTCGGCACCAGCAGGAATGGATGGAAGGCGACCGCGCCCAGGTCGATGGCCAGCCGCAGGATGTCCGGCAGCTCGGCCAGGTTGACTTTGGTCACGGTTGTATTAATCTGGAACTCGATGCCTGCCTTCCTGGCGGCCTCGATGCCTCTCATCACCTCGTCGAAAGCCCCGGGCACGCGGCGGAAATCGTCATGCGTCTGCGCCGTGGCGCCATCGACGCTCAAACTGATGCGGTCGATGCCGGATTCCTTGAGGCGGCGGGCATTTTCATCACTCAGGAGGGTGCCACAGGGGGACATCACCATTTTCAGTCCCCTGTCGGTGCCGTAACGGGCTATCTCGTAGATGTTTTCCCTCAGCATGGGATCGCCGCCGGTGAGGATGACGATAGGCTTCCCGACCGCGGCGATCTCGTCGATCACCTGGAAGCATTTCTCGGTCGAAAGTTCACCGGGGTACGGGCCCTTGTCGGCAGCGGCGCGGCAATGGCGGCAGGAAAGATTGCAGCTGCGCGTCACCTCCCAGGCAACCAGCCGCGGCGCGGGCGGACCGCCGGGCTTGCCGCCCGGATGCCCGTGAGGCTGGCCGCCTGCACGCCCGTGTGGATGGCCGCCGGGATGACCCTGATGTTTGCCGGCGAGCCTAGCCAATCTCCTCATCCGTGAGATAGCAGGCCGGGTCGGGGGCCCAGGGATCGCCATAAACCAGGTCGGCGCGCACGCGCAGGGCACCGCCGCAGGCGTCGAACCATTTGCAGGAGCGGCAGCGGCCGTGGATATGGCCGCGCCGGTCCTTGAGCCCCGCCATCAGCGGGTCGGAAGTGTCCATCCAGATCTCGCTGAAGGGGCGCTCGCGCACGTTGCCGAAGCTGTAGTGCATCCAGAACTGGTCCGGGTGCACGTTTCCCTTGAAGTCGATGTCACCGAAGCCGACGCCCGAGCTGTAGAGGCCGCCGCCATTCCATTTCAGCAGCCGCATGACCGCCTCGGCCCGCTCCGGGGCCTCTTCCAGTAACTTCATGTAAAGGTAGATGCCGTCGACGTGGTTGTCCACGGTGAGGATATCCTTTTCCAGGCCGCGGTCATGCATGTCCCGGGTGCGGGTCAGGATGATGTCGAGGGCATCCCGGGTTTCAGCGTGGGTGAGGTCGTCGCTCTCCTTGCCCCGGCCCGAATAAACGAGGTGATAAAAGCAGGCGCGGTCGATCTCCTCCGCCTCGATGAAGTCGAAGATGCGGTGCAGGTCGGTGTAATTGTGGCGGGTCAGGGTCAGCCTGAGGCCCACCCGCTGCCCCACCGCCTTGCAGTTGCGGAAGCCGGCCATCGCCTTCTCAAAGGCTCCCTTGTGGCCCCGGAAAGCATCGTTGATGTCGCCGATGCCGTCCAGGCTGATGCCCACGTAGGTGAAGCCGAGGTCCTTGATCCGCTGGGCCACGTCGCGGGTGATCAGGGTGCCGTTGGTAGAGAGCGTCGGCCGGATGCCCAGCGAGACGGCGTGCCCGGCCAGTTCGAAGAGGTCCTTGCGCATCAGCGGCTCGCCGCCGGAGAAGAGCAGCGCCGGGATCTGAAACCGGGCCAGGTCCTCGATGAGCGTCTTGCCCTCCTCGGTGCTGAGTTCGCCCTCGTATTTCCTGGCCTCGGAATCGGTATAGCAGTGCACGCATTTCAGGTTACAGGTGCGGCTGGTGTTCCAGGCCACCACCGGGCGCCGCTCCGAGGCCGACTTGGGGTTGCGGGGAATGTAGGGCGCCCCCTGCATCTCCTTGCCCTTGTGGCCGTGACCATACCGCAACGAGTCGGCGGGAGTGTCCCGGTCGCAGTAGAGTCGGGTGATATCGATCATGCTGTAACTCTTTCCTAGTTTTTTCCGGCTCCCTCAGGCGCCGGCGTCGCCGGTCAGCGCCTTGACCAGCCCCGGGATTGTGTACTCATCCGCCACGATGTCAACCTTCAGGCCCAGCTCCCGGGCCGTATCGGCGGTGACGGGGCCGATGCATGCAATCGTCACACTCGCGGGCAAAAGAGAGAAGTCGAAACCGTCGAGGAGCGCTACGAAGTTTTTGACTGTGGATGAGCTTGTAAAAGTAATGATATCAATTTCACCGGCGCTGAGCATATGTTTCATGTCACTTGCGCCCGCGTCATCGAGCATGGTTTCGTAGGCGGTGACAACCTCCACCCGGGCGCCGGCCCCTGCCAGTTTCTCGGGCAACACTTCGCGGGCCTCCCTGGCCCTGGGGATCAGCACGCGGCTGCCTTTCACGCCCAGATCGAGCAGCCCCTCGACCACCGATTCAGCCCGGTACTCGGGCGGCACGAAATCAGGTTTGAGCCCCCGGGCCTCGAGAGCCGCCGCCGTCGCCGGGCCGATCGCCCCCAGCCTGACGCCCTTGAGGGCGCGCACGTCACCAATCCTCTCCAGGCGGGCGAAGAAGTGGTCTACGCCGTTGACGCTGGTAAAGACGATCCACTCGTAAGCAGGTTCAGCGACGGCAACGACCTTTTCCACGGCCGCGTCCAACGCCGCGTAGCCGTCAGCGGGGGGCGCCACCCGGATGGTGGGAAACTCCACCGGCACGGCTCCCGCCTGCCTCAGCGCCTCCACCAGATCGCTGGCCTGCGCCCGCGAGCGGGTGACCACTACCTTCCTGCCGAACAGGGGCCTGTCCTCGAACCAGTGCAGCTGCTCCCGCAGGGATACAACCTCGCCGACGATGGTGATGGCGGGCGCCTTGAACCGGCGCTCTTTGACCAGCTCGACGATGTTCGACAGGGTGCCGGTAAGGGTTTCCTGCCGCTCCGTGGTCCCCCACCGGATCAGAGCTACCGGCGTTTCCGGGGAACGGCCGTTGGCCACCAGGTTCTCGACGATATAGGGAAGATTCCTGACGCCCATCAGGAAGACCAGGGTGCCGACACCGGTGGAGATCCGGTCCCACTTGATGGTGGACTCGGCCTTGGCAGGATCCTCATGGCCGGTGATGAAGGCCACGTCCGTGGTGAGGCCGCGGTGGGTCACCGGAATACCCGCGTAGGCAGGCACCGCGTATGCCGAGGAAATACCAGGCACCACCTCGAAATCAACGCCTGCCTCCCTCAGCGCCAGGGCTTCCTCACCACCACGGCCGAAGATGAAGGAATCGCCGCCCTTGAGCCGCGTTACCACCTTCCCGGCCGACCCCAGCTCCGCCAGCAGCCGGTTGATGTCCTCCTGCTGCATGGTATGGTTGCCGCCCTTCTTCCCCACATAGATGAGCTCCACGTCCGGGCGGGCATGCGCCAGCAGCTCCTTGCTGGCAAGGTAGTCATAAACGATGGTGTCGGCTTCGCGGACGCACCGGACCCCCTTGAGGGTGAACAGGCCCGGGTCGCCAGGGCCGGCGCCAACCAGGTAAACCTTTCCCTTTAAATCGCCTGCTGTCATTTCCTGCCTTCATAATCCGTCCGCCGGGGGGACGCCGCCAGCGCGCCGTTCCTGATTATACGCGACGGCACTTGGCCCGGCGCAATATTTAGAATCTATCCTTAACCTGATTTCCCGGGGCAGAGCGCCAGGATCTCTTCAGGCCGCTCGAAGAAGAAATCCGGCTCCAGCTCCCGCAGGCGCACCGGAGGAAAGATGCCCCAGCCAACACCGGCGGTGCTGACCCCGGCCGCCTGGCCTGCCTCGATGTCAAAGGGGCTGTCGCCGATATAGATCGATTCGTCGGGCGCCACGTCCAGCCTCCTCAGGGCCAGCAGGATCGGGTGCGGATTGGGCTTGTGGTAGTCGGTGTCGTCGGTGGAAATGACCTCATCGAAATAATGCTCGATCGGAATCGTGCGAAAGGCCATGTTCACCGTGTCCCGGCTCTTGGAGGTGACGATCGCCAGTTTCGCCCCGCGCGCCCTCAGGGCCTCGAGCAGTCCGGTGACCCCTGCGTACGGGCGGATGAATTCATCATGCCGGGCATGGTTGAACTCACGGTAGACCTTGAACAGCTCCTCGGCCCTGGCGGCGTCCAGCAGCTTCATCTGCGTCATCAGCGGCTGGCCGACATTGGCCATCAGCACCTCGTCGGGCAGCTCCCGTCCCAGGACCTCGCGCCCGGCGTAGCGAAACGACTGGCGGATGAGATTGGTGGTATCCACCAGCGTCCCGTCCAGGTCGAAAAGAAAGGCTGCGTAACAGTTCCTCAATGCGCATCCCGTTCCTGCGGCAGCAGATGTTCCACGTTCCAGCTGCGGATGATCTCCATGCCGGCCAGGTTGGTCAGCGCGAAATGGATCGGGGTGACCGAGATCCTGCGTTCGCTGAGGGCGTGAAAATCGGTTCCGGGCTCTTCATGGTACGAAGGGTCGTCCCCATAGATGTGATAGCGTTTGCGCCCGGCGGGGCCGTCGCCATCGGTCTCTTCGACCAGCTCGTCCCGGTAGATGCGCTTTCCCAGCCGGGTCACCTCGGCCCCCCTGATCCGGCCGGCCGGCAGGTTGGGCGAATTGACGTTGAGCAGGATGGTCCCGGGAAGATGGTTCTCGAGTATCTTCTCCACCATCCGCGCCGTGAAAGCCGCCACGCTGTCAAAATGGAAGATCCCTTCGGCGCCGGTCGCTTTCCAGCCCCCGGGGCGCTCGATGGAGACCGCGATGGCCGGCAGCCCCAGCATGACGCCCTCGAAGGCGGCCGCTACGGTGCCGGAATAGGTGATGTCATCGCCCAGGTTGGGCCCCAGGTTGATTCCGGAAACGACGATGTCAGGCTCCCAGTCAAGGAACCCGAGGGAGGCCAGGCGCACGCAATCCACCGGCGTGCCATCCACCGAGAAACCGGTGCTGCCGTCGGGGAAGTAAATCTCATCGACATTCAGGGATTCCCCGATGGTGATGCCGCGCCCGATGGCGCTGCGGTTTTGATCCGGCGCGATGACCGCCACGCGGCCGCAGGTATCCAGCGCCCGCTTGACCGCGAACAGGCCGGGAGAGTCGATGCCGTCGTCATTGGTGACAAGTATGTTCAAGGGGTGCGCCACTCCTTGGAATTATTGCTTGGGAAAGCCGCGGGTGGGGATCCGCCGCCTGTTTGAAGCCAGGACCGGGACGCCGGACAGTTATTTTTCGGATTTGCCCGCGGCCGTTTTTTTCTGCTTTTCTTTTTTCTTCTTTGGCTTTTCTTCCGATTTACTCTTTGCGGATCCCTTTTTGCCGTAATCGGTGCTGTAAAAACCGCTTCCCTTGAAATGAATGGCCACGGGATGAAACAGCCGCGTGACCCGGGCGCCACACTTTTCACATTTTTTTACCGCGTGGTCAGAAATGCTTTGAAGCTTTTCGAACTGGTGCCCGCACTTCAGGCACCGGTATTCGTATATAGGCAACTAGCGTCAATCCTCCTTTCGCATGATGTCTTTGTTGAAATCTTCGGGGGAAGTCCCCGTAACATGTCTTTTCAAACCAGATTGACATTATACACCAATCACGCCTCCGGCGGCTTGTCCTGCCCATCGCCGGTGTGTGAAGCGCCCGCAAACCGGGTATTCTCAAACGGGTTGCAGGAAGTCCAGGCAGATGAGTCGAATGGAGACCGGGTTGGTATTTTGTCGCGACTATTGGTTATCGAGTAGCAAAAGCAACCGCTTTTTAGTATTATTCACGCCGGATTTGAACGATGCCAATAGTCTTGAATTCCGGCTTGAGGTTTCAGCCTGTAAATGAAAGTCGCACTCGTATCTGAGTATTATTATCCTCTCCTCGGAGGAATAACCGAGCATGTTCACAACCTTGCCGTCTTCCTTGGCAGGCGGGGACATGATGTCACCGTCGTCACCCATAATCTGAAGCCGCGCAAGCACCATCATTATCCCAGCGAGCTGGTGGACTTCCCGATAGTGCGCTTCGGCAAGGGGATGCCGATTTATTCGAACGGTTCCATTGCCCACATCACCGTGGGCAAGGGACTCTCCGGCAGCATGCGGCGCTTTTTCCAGCAGGAGCGGTTTGACGTGATCCATGCCCATTCCCCGCTCACGCCGACGCTCCCCGTCCTGGCCCTGCGCGCCTCGAACGCCCCTGTCACCGTGGGCACGTTCCACACGTATTTCGACCGCAGCCGCAGTTACAGCCTGGTGCAGAAAAAAGCGGCTGCGCACATGAACATGATGGACGGCAAGATCGTCGTCTCGCAGGCATGCGTGGATGCTCTCTCGCGCTATTTCGAAACCGATTACCGCGTCATCCCCAACGGGGTGGACCCCGGGTATTTCTCGCCCGACGCCCCTGTGCTTCCCGAGTTCGACGACGGTAAGCTGAATATACTGTTTGTGGGACGGTTCGATCCCCGCAACGGCCTGCGCACGATGATCGATGCCTTCAAGATTGTGAAAAGGCAGTTCGGGAACTGCCGCCTGATCGTCGTGGGAGACGGCCCCCTGCGCCCGTATTACCGCTCCATGGTGGGGAAAAAGCTGGCTGCGGACGTTCACTTCGCCGGTCTGATCAACGGCGGGCGCCCCAATTACTACGCCTCCGCCGACGTCTACTGCACGCCGTGCACCAAGGCCTCGTTCGGCGTCGTCCTCCTGGAAGCCATGTCGTCTGCGACCCCCATCGTGGCATCCGACATCAACGGCTACCGGCTGGTAATGGATGATGACCGGGAGGGCATCCTCGTTCCCGAACAGGACCCGGCCGCTTTCGCGGAAGCCCTGCTGCGCCTGCTGAAAGACCCGGAGCTCCGGCAGCGCATGGGCCGGGCGGGCCGCGAAAAAGTCCTGAGCACCTTTTCCTGGGAGCTGGTGGCCGCGCGCATCGAGCAGCTCTATCTGGAGCTGCTGGGCGAGAACGCCTCCGCCGGCATGCCGGACCCAGATCCGGAAAAGGTCATCGTTCTGAATGACTAAGAAGCAGGCCCTGCGGCGGCTGGCTTCCCTGACGGGTGGTCTTTTCGCCACGCAGGCCGCCGCCGCCGCCCACTGCCGGCGCCACGGCCGGCCTTGCCTCGGTAAGTTGATCATGTCAACCGGCGTCGCTGCCGACACCCTCCTCCTTTACGCCGTTCTGGTTCCAAACTTCCCTCTGCTGGGCAAGGTTTACCACCATGGGAACCGGAATGGAAACAAAGTGGCGCTCACCTTTGACGACGGCCCCCGGCCGCCCTACACCGGTCAGGTGCTGGACGCGCTGGGCGCCGCCGGCGTGCGCGCCACGTTTTTTGTCCTGGGTGAGAACGCGCGCCGGTATCCGGAAGCCGTGCGGCGGATCGAGGCTGAAGGCCACCGGGTGGCAAATCACGGCATGGACCATGATATTCTCATGTTTGCCAGCGGAGCAGCGGCCCTGTCGCAGGTCATGGGCGCCGAGGCGGCGCTTCGGCAGGCAGGCGTACGCGATCCGGCGCTGCTGTTCCGGGCCCCGCATGGATGGCTGAGCCTTCCCGCTCACCGGGCAATCACCCGCCGAGGGTACCGGGTGGTGGGTTGGACCAAGGGCGTCTGGGACACGGCCAACCCGGGGGCGGACAGGATCGTGTCCCGGACCAGCGAGGTGCTGGCGCCGGGGAGCATCCTGCTGCTTCACGACGGCTGGGGAGGCATCTCCGCCGAAGACCGCTCCCAGACAGCGGCGGCACTCCCGGCTATCATTGGGGAGGCCCGTTCCCGGGGGCTTGAATTTATCACCGTTGAAGAGATGATGCGGGAGGCCTGATGCAGGGAACTGGCAGTGCTGGGAAAAAACGGCTGCGGCTTTTCCTGCGGTGGTTTTTCCGCATCGCGGTCCTCCTGCTGGTCTTTTATGTTCTCAGGTACCGGACCGAGTGGGATGAGTTCGGCGCTGCCTTTGCCGGTGTTTCCTGGTTCTTTGTCTTCCTGGCGATCCTGGCCAATCTCGCGTCGATCATGCTCAAGGCCGCCAGCTGGAAAGTGATCTTCGATTTCACTTTTGGATTCAGGGGCCGCTGGCGCGACCTCACCTCGGCGATCATGATCGGCTTTCTGGTGAACGCGCTGGTGCCGGCCCGCATCGGCGAGCTGGCGCGGGCTTACGTTATCACCAGGCGGCAGGCCATCCGCGGCCATTTCCTCTCGCGGTCGACGGCTTTTGGCACCGTCGTGCTCGAGCGGGTTTTTGACGGCGTGGCAATGGCTCTGCTCGTCCTGTTCGGCATCACCCGGCTGAACCTGCCCGCCTGGGCTGACCGGGGAGCCATCGCCATACTGATCATCGCCGCCGCCTTCGGCGCCGCCGTCATCTTCCTGGAGGCAAAAAGGGAGAAGCTGAGGAAGGGAGCCGAGGCGGCCAAGGCGGCCACCCAGGAAAACCATCCCTGGTGGCGCAAGCAGCTCACCCGGCTGCACGGGGTCGTGGCCCGGTTCAGCGAGGGGCAGCAGGTCCTGAGGAATCCGTTGAGGATCGTGGTCGTCTTTTGCACGACCTCGCTCTCGTGGACTTCGCAGCTGGTCGCCGTCTACCTGTCGGTCAGGGCCTTCCATCTGGTCAATCCCAGCGGGAACAGCATCGGCATGTCCGGAGCGCTCCTGCTGCTCATCCTGATCAACATCGCCGGCGCCTTGCCGGCCACCCCCGGCAATGTCGGCATCTTTCAGCTGGCGACCGTGATTCCGCTGAGTGTCACCTTCGGGATACCGGAATCCACCGCTCTCGCCTTTTCCATCGGCCTGCAGGCAATCGAGGGGTCGATCGGGCTGGGCCTGGGCAGCCTCTTCCTGCTCCGGGAGGGCCTTAGCTTCAAGGAAGTCCGGAGCGAAAGCCTGCGGGATAGGGAAGAGATCGAGGAAAAAGGGGAGGAGATACAGGAGGAGATCGAGGAAGAGATAGCAGGGGAGATAAAGGAAGAGGCTGGGAAACGGGAGAAATAAGGAAGCCGGGGCTCGAAATCCGTCCTGTCCTGTTTGATTTAGGATAGCTATTCGCTTACTATCACTTAATCTTTTGCATCGAAATTGTTTAGGCGCACCTGAAATGGGAATTTTCTTTGCACGAGCATCCGGGCCGGGCGCCCGCTGGTGCGGGCGGCGCCTGCGTCCTTCGACCATCGAGAATGCCATCTGCTTATGCGTGTAGGAATACCCAGATCACTGCTGTACTACAAATACCTGCCCTTCTGGAAGACTTTCCTGGCCGGTTGTGGCGCCGACGTGGAAACCTCCCCCCTGACGAACAAGAAGATCCTTTCCTGGGGGGTCGAGGTGGCGGAAAACGAGCTGTGCGTGCCGGTGAAGGCCTTTTACGGGCATTGCATGGCGCTCCGCGACCGCGTGGACGCTCTGTTCGTGCCCCGGGTCGTCAGCGTCGAAGAGCGCGCCTATACCTGCCCCAAGTTCCTGGGCCTGCCTGACATGATCGCCGCAGTGGCAAACCAGCTGGAGCTGCCACCGCTGCTCACGCCCAAACTGAGCCAGAGGGAAAAGCCCAGCGAATTCAAGTGGGCGCTGATCAATTTTGCCCAGGACGAGTTCGGCCTCAGCAAGCTTGACGCTGTGGCGGCGCTGGACGCCGCCCGCCGGGCCCAGAAACGCTACCAGGAAAGCCTGGTGGCCGGGCACAAACCTCTGGATCTGCTCCCCGCCAGCCGCCTCAACCGCACCCGCTGGCGGCCCGAACGGACGGAAGGAGCCAAGCGCATCGGCCTCCTGGGGCACCCGTACAATATCTACGATGGTTACATCACCCAGAACCTGATCGCCCGCCTGGAGGAGACGGGCGCCGAGCTGGTGGTGCCCGAGATGACAGACCACCACGTTTTGATGAACGCCGCAACCGACGTTCCCAAGCAGCTCTACTGGACTTATGAAAAGGAGATCATGGGAGCCATCAACCACTGGACCGAAAACAGGCTGGTTGACGGAGTGGTATACGTGCTGGCTTTCGCCTGCGGCCCCGACTCGCTCGTCCAGGTGCTGATCGAACACCGGGCCCGCCAGTACAAGGTGCCGCTGATGGCGCTGACCATCGATGAGCACAGCGGCGAGGCCGGCCTCGTCACCAGAATCGAGGCGTTCACCGACATGTTGATGCGCAGGAAGAAGCCGGCGGCTGTAGCGTGAACGCCCTGGCCAGGATACCCGGCAGGCGCCGCGCCGGCGCCGGCGGCGACATCAAGGTGAGCGCTCCCCACATGGGCAACATGCACCTGTTGCTGGAAGACTTGTTCGGGCGGCTGGGCTGTGAGTACGTGAAGCCGCCCCCCTCATCGATAAAAACCCTGCAGATAGGCGCAAAACATAGCCCTGAATTCGCCTGTCTGCCGTTGAAGATCAACATCGGCAACTTCATCCAGGCGCTGGACCGGGGAGCAAATACGCTGACCATGGCCGGCGGCCACGGCCCCTGCCGCTTTGGTTATTACGGCATCGTCGAGGAGCGCATCCTGCGGGATCTGGGCTACCAGTTCGATTTCCTCATGCTGGAACCGTTCAGCGACGGCGCCCGCGCTTTTTACCGCACATTCGCCGCGCTGTCCCCGGGGCTGAGCATCCGGAAGCTGTGGAAGATCCTCAAGATGTCTTTCTCCAAAGGGCGTTCCTTTGACCACCTGCGGAAACGGGCACTGCAGGTGCGGGCCTACGAGGTCAACCGGGGCGACACCACCAAAGCGCTGAAGGCGGCGGAAGAACTGCTGGCCGGGGCCGTGTCCCCCGAGGAGATCGAGGCGGCTTCAGCCGAGGCCATGGGCATGCTCGACGGCGTCCGCCAGGACCGGGAGCGGGACGTGCTCAAGGTGGGCATCGTCGGCGAGTTCTACCTCCTGCTGGAGCCGTTCAGCAATTACGACCTGGAAGAGATACTGGGGCACGAAGGCGTCTATCTGGAGCGCACAGTCTGGGTGACTGACTGGATCGCCCCCCGGCGGGACAACAAGATTTACGGTTTCCCCAAGAAGCTGATCGAGGAAAAGGCGGCCCCGTTCCTGAACCACAACGTGGGCGGTGAAGGCCGCGAGACAGTGGGCAGCACCGTGCTCTTCGCCGAACGCGGTTTTGATGGCGTCATCCAGCTGCTGCCCTTCGGCTGCATGCCGGAGAACATCGCCACCAGCATCATTCCCCGGGTCCAGCAGCAGCATGACATCCCGGTGCTGACGCTGGCCTTTGACGAGCAGACCGGCCGCGCCGGCCTGGTCACCCGCCTGGAAGCCTTCCTCGACCTGTTGATGGCGCGCCGCGGCAGCAGGCTGGTTTCGGCTACGGGAAGCCGGGAAAAAATCACTCAGGCTGTGACCCCCGAGTGTGCTGCCTGTGCAGCAAGAGGCGGCTGTAAATGACGGGCGCCCTCAAGTATACGCCAGGGCGTGTCTCTGCCAATGGAGGGAAAAATGACTGAAGCGACAACCAGCTATCTCGGCATCGATGTCGGGTCTGTGAGCACAAATCTGGTGATCCTGGACGAGCACGCCGCCGTGGTGGCCGCCATTTACCGCCGCACCCAGGGCCAGCCCATCAGGGCGGTCCAGGAGGGCATGAAGGAACTGCTGGAGCTGATCGCCGGCCGGAAGATAGAGATCCAGGGTGTGGGGGCGACCGGCAGCGCCCGGCACCTGACCGGCGTCATCGTGGGCGCCGACGTGGTCAAGAACGAGATCACCGCGCACGCGGTGGCCGCCTCACAGGTGGTACCCGATGTCAATACCGTCCTTGAGATCGGCGGCCAGGATTCCAAGCTGATCATCCTGCGCGACGGCGTCGTCACCGACTTCGCCATGAACTCTGTCTGCGCCGCCGGCACCGGCTCCTTCCTTGACCACCAGTCGGCGCGGCTGGGCATCCCCATCGAAGAGTTCGGCAGCTATGCCGTCAAGTCGGAAAGCCCGGCCCACATCGCCGGCCGCTGCTCCGTGTTCGCCGAATCGGACATGATCCACAAGCAGCAGGTAGGCGTGGCCACCCCCGATATCATCTATGGCCTCTGCCACGCCCTGGTGCGCAACTACCTGAACAATCTTGGCAAGGGCAAGGAGCTGCTGGAACCGATGGTGTTCCAGGGAGGCGTGGCCGCCAACGCAGGCATGAAACGCTCTTTTGAGGACGCCCTGGGAGTCGAGGTCGTGGTGCCCACCTACCATCACGTCATGGGAGCTATCGGCAGCGCCATCCTGGCCATGGAGCTGGAACTGGAGCCGGGAGAAACCGCCTTCAAAGGATTCTCGATGAGCGACCTCGTTTACGAGACGTCCACGTTTGTATGTGACGGCTGCTCGAATACCTGCGAGGTCGTGCGCATCAAGGTGGAAGGCAAGACGCTCGCCCGCTGGGGCGGCCGCTGCGGCAAATGGGAGATGCAAGACGTTGCCGGCCGGGGAGGCCGAAGGGCGCCGGCAGCGAGCCGCGGCTGAAGGTCAATCAAGGAGGATGGTGCTTGAGGGCAGGGCGGGGGGTCCCGTAGCTGGCGGCTCAGGCATTCCGCTGCCAGGCGCCGAAGGCAGCGGCGGCCATCCACACGAAGCCCCAGATCCCGTAGGCGCTCAGGGCGAATCTGAAGGCGAAAGCGGTCAGCGTGAAGCCGGTCACATACGCCCAGATGCCGAAAAAGACCCCCAGCACCGCACACGCTGCGGCCCACGCGGCCAGGCGGGTGCCGTGGTAACGGCCGCTGGCGCGGGAAACCGCCTCGCCGACGCCGGCCCCCAGCGCGAAGGCGATGATGATGGCGAAAAAGCTGATCATCGAGATCACCAGCGCAAACAGGTAACCGCCGAAAACGGCGGCGACGATGCCGATGACCCCCGTCAGCAGCAGCCGGTCCGGTTTCAGCCTTGCCAGCGCCGATTTGGGCATGCGGGCGCAGCTGGGGCACTTGGCGCCGACAGCTGTGTAAACCATGCAGTCCGGACAGATAGGATCGCCGCAAGCGCTGCAGGTTACCCGGGTTTCTACGGAAGGATGATTGACGCAATACATACTTTTTTTAGTTTAACAAATAGCGAGGGCGGGCCCTAACCGGACCCGCCCAAACTGATCGCCATCCTACCTAAGATTAAGTATCTTCGCCAAGCTGGAGTTCCCTTACCAGCGATTCCTTCGGCAGTGCCCCCACTACCTGTTTTGCCACTTGCCCGTCCTTGAACAGGATCACCGTGGGAATGCTCATGATGTCATAACGCGCAGCGGTCTCACGGTTGGCGTCCACGTTCAGTTTCGCAACCTTCACGCGCCCCGCATACTCTTGCGCGAGTTCCTCCAGCACTGGAGCCACCATCCGGCACGGCGCACACCACTCGGCCCAAAAATCCACCAGAACGGGCATTTCGGACTTGATCACCTCGTCCTCGAAGTTCGAGTCAGACACCTCAAGCAGAATGTTTGCCGACATTCAACACCTCCTTTCCCGATATTGCCCGTCACGCCTTTCTGGGGGCAGGCGCAGACAGGCTGGCGCAAGGGTACCTGGGAACAGGAAGGTCCATCTTTTGTTCCACAACCTCAGCCTCCGGTTCCTCGGAGCTCCTGCCGCGGACCACGGACAGCGTCCGCAGATTTCCGCTAAGCAGGCTGGCTGGCTAGGTCCTAGGAAAGACCGGCCCGCCGTGATAGCGGGCAACATCGCCCAGCTGCTCCTCAATGCGCAACAGTTGGTTGTATTTGCAAACCCGATCGGTCCGGGACGGAGCGCCTGTCTTGATCTGGCCGGCGTTGGTAGCTACGGCGATATCGGCGATGGTGGTGTCCTCCGTCTCGCCAGATCTGTGCGAGATCACTGCCGTGTACCCAGCCGCCAGGGCCATCGAGATGGCGTCCAGCGTCTCCGAAAGAGTGCCGATCTGGTTCACTTTAATGAGAATAGAGTTTGCCACTCCTGCCTCAATTCCTCTTTTTATCCGCCTGGTATTTGTGACAAAAATATCGTCGCCCACCAGCTGCACCCGGGAACCGAGTTTCTCAGTGATCAGCCGCCAGCCTTCCCAGTCCTCCTCGGCCATGCCGTCCTCGATGGAAACGATGGGGTAGTTGTCCACCAGTTCGGCATAGTAGTCAACCATCTCCTCCGGGGAAAGGGAAAGGTTCTCGCCGGCGAGCACGTATTTGCCGTCCTGGAAGAACTCGCTGGAAGCAGGGTCGAGGGCGATGGCGACATCGTCACCGGGCCGGTAGCCGGCCTTTTCCACGGCCTTGATGATGTACTCCACCGCCTCCCGGTTATGAGCCAGGTTGGGGGCAAAACCGCCCTCATCCCCCACGGAAGTGCTGAGGCCGGCTTCCTTCAGTACCGCTTTGAGCGCGTGGAAGACCTCGGCGCCCATCCGCAGGGCCTCGGCGAAAGTGCCGGCGCCAACCGGCACGCACATGAATTCCTGGATGTCAACATTGTTGTCAGCATGGACGCCCCCGTTGAGGATGTTCATCATCGGCGCCGGCAGCAGGCAGGCGCCCACGCCGCCCAGATACTGGTAGAGCGGCAGGCCGGCGCTTTCGGCCGCCGCCCTGGCCACCGCCAGCGAACTCCCCAGGATGGCGTTGGCGCCCAGCTTGCCCTTGTTGTCCGTGCCGTCCAGGGCCACCATGATGGTGTCGACTTCACGCTGGCCGGTGGCGTCCATGCCCACCAGTTCCTCGGCGATCGGCCCGTTGACGTTTTCCACCGCCGTGAGGACGCCCTTGCCGCCGTACGCATCCTCGCCGTCGCGCAGCTCCACTGCTTCAAAGGTGCCGGTAGAAGCGCCGGAGGGAACCGCGGCCCGGCCAAAGGAGCCGTCCGCCAGCTCCGCCTCTACCTCGACTGTGGGATTTCCCCTCGAATCGAGGATTTGCCGCCCGTGCAGATCAACGATGATGGACATGGGAACCTCCTCAGGCTCTGTTGGATGCTCTCAGGGATATGCCCTCAAGACGTGCCTTGATTCCAAGTTTCAGGCTACGTTGAAATATTCTGAACAGGCTGGCGAATTTGGAAACAATGGAAACGCGCGTCCCCGGTTCTCCCTAAGTGTTTTGCTTTGCCCGCTGATAATATTCCTCCTGCCGCTCCTGGGACAACCGGTCGAACCGCTCCCCGGCGGCCTCGGCCAGGGCCGCCGCCCGCTCCACACGCTGCTGAAAGCGCCGGGTGGCGCTCCGGAGGGACAGCTCGGGGTCGACTCTCAGCTTGCGGGCCAGGTTGACGACGGCAAACAGCATGTCGCCGATCTCGTGATAGGCGCCCGTGTCCGGACCCCGCTTCCTGCCGGTCCCCTCCGGCTGCGGTTCCTCGGCGGCGAGGGCCTGCCTGAGTTCTTCGGTCTCCTCGTCCAGCTTCTCGAAGACCGGCTCGACACGGTCCCAGTCGAATCCGACGGCGGCGGCGCGCGCCTGGAGCCGCTGCGCGTACAGGGGCGCGGGCAGGGACTCGGGGATGTCATGGAAGATGCCCTGCCGGCCCTCCTGGTCCCGCTTGACGGCTTCCCAGCGCTCGACCACTTCTGCCGCCGTCTTCGCTTCGGCCTCGCCGAATACGTGCGGGTGCCGCCGCACCAGCTTCTCGATGATTCCGGAGGTGACAGTGATGAGATTCCCCCAGCCCTTTTCCTCAGCCAGTTGGGCCAGAAAGAAGATGTGGAACAGCAGGTCGCCCAGCTCGCCGTTGACCTCTTCCCCCCGGCCGGCGTGGGCGGCGTCGATGAGCTCGTAGGTTTCCTCCAGGGTGTGGGTGACGATATCATCGACGCCCTGTTCGCGGTCCCAGGGACATTCCCGGCGCAGCCGCCGCACGACGCCGTCCAGCTCGAGGAGGATGGCGGCCAGCTGTCTGTCATCCATTGGCGCCCGGCCCATGTTCACTCAGCCATTCCCTTTCCCTGCCTAAAAGACAAGGGCACGGCGCACCGTGCCCTCGAGATACTTCAGGTCCGCCTCCATCAAGGAGTGGTTGCCGCCGTGGTGGCCAGCCCCCCGGCCGGCGAGGTCGACGCCCCTCCGCCCACGGGCGTGGTCGCGGGCGCATAACCGTCGGCGTACTCTATCTTGTGCCGGGCCATGGCATCCGACAGCCATTTGTCAAACACGGGCCGCTGCTTTTGCAGAAGCAGTTGTTGTTTAAGACCATCCTTCACCTCAGCAAAAGTCACCTGGTGCGGCGGGGTGATCTTGTCCACCCGAATGATGTGGTAACCGTATTGCGTCTTTACCGGCCCGGAAGTCTGCCCGGCCTGGAGCTTATCCATCGCCGCCTCGAACTCGGGAACCATGCCGCTGTTCTTGCTCGGAATCTCCGCCTGGTTCGTGGTGGGATTGTAGAGAAGCCCGCCCTTGTCCTTGCTGCCGGGATCGATGGAATACTTTGAGGCGAGCGCGGCGAAATCGGCGCCGGCGTCCAGCTGCGCTTTCACATCATTTGCGGTTTTTTCATCGGCTACGAGGATGTGGCGCACCTGGCGGGTCTCCGGGGCCTGGAAGCTGGGGTCGGACGCATGCTGATTATAGTAGTCCTGCACTTCCTGATCGGAAACGGTGACATTCTTGGTGACCTGCTCCAGTACCTTCCGGAAATAGAGATTGTTGCGCACGAAATTCTTGTACCAGTCGAGGTCGATGCCGGCCTTGTTGAGCGCGTCCTGGAACTGGCTGTCGCCGCCGGCCGTCTGTTTTTGCTTGTCGATGGTGGAGTTGACCTCGTCATCGCTGACGGTAATGTTCATGGCCGGAGCTTCCAGCGCCAGCACCTCGTTCACCACAAGGATGTTCACGATGGAATCCTGCGGAGCCGGACTGGATGCCGACTGGCTATTGACAAGTTTGGTCATCTTGTCCAAGTCAGACTTGGTGATGTCATGGCCGTCGACGGTGGCGACGTTATCGCTGGAGCCGCAGCCCGCTGCCAGCAGGACGGCGGCGGTGACGAGCAGAGCGATGGCAAGTAGCGAGATCTTTTTTATCATCAGGTACCCCTAGTACATTTGGCGCCGTGACGGCGGCGCGCCGCTCAACCGGGCCGGAGGACATTGCGTTTATTTATCCATGGAGTGGTTCTATGGAGTGGTTGCTCCCTGTGTCTGACCGGGGGCCTGACCGGTGGCGCCTGTACCTGTTCCAGTGGTTCCGGTCTCGGTCGGCGCGTAATCGTCGCCGTACTGAACCTTGTAATTACCCTTGATGCTGTCATACCAGTTGTTAAATGCGGTTTGCTTGTTGGTCTGCTCCAGTTGCGACTTGATGTCTTCCTTGACCTGGCCGAAGGGCTGCACGCCCGCCGGGATGATCTGCGTGACGCGGATGATGTAGTAGCCGCTCTTTGTCTTCACCGGCCCGGACGTCTGGCCGGCCTGCAGCTGATCCATGGCCGACTCGAACTCGGCGGGATAACCGCTGTTCTGGGAAGGGATCTCGCCCAGGTCGCCGCCGTTGTTCTTGCTGGAGGCGTCGGTGGAGTACTGCTTGGCCAGAGTGGCGAAGTCGCCGCCCGCGTCCAGTTGCGCTTTGACTTGATTTGCGGTAGCCTGATCGGCGACCAGGATGGCCGAGACCTTGCGCGTCTCCGGTTTCTGGAACAGAGCCTGGTTGCTGTTGTAGTAGTTCTGGGCGTCCTGATCGCTGACCGGCGGCACGTCCTTGGTCACTTGGTCGCTCAGCTTCTGGGCAATGAGGCTGGTGCGGATGAGGTCCTTGAGACGGTCGAGCGTGAGGTTGCGTGAAGTAAGGGTCTGATTGAACTTGTCCTCGCCGCCGCTCATCTGCTTCAGCTGGTCGATCTGCTGATTGATCTCATCGTCGGTGACGGTGATTCCCCTCTTGTCGGCCTCGAACAAAACGATCTGCTGCTCGACCAGGCTCTGAACCACCTGCTTCTGGAGCTCCTTGTACTGGGGAGAATCCTGCGACGGAAAACCCTGATCGCCGTACTGTGACTTGAGATCCTCGATCCGCTTGTCCAGGTCCTCCTTGGTGATCACCTTGTCGTTGACCTGGGCCACCGCGCTTTTCGGCAGCCCGCCGCAGCCGATCCACACGGGCACCAGGGCAAGCACGAACAAGACTGCGATCATTTTTTTAATCATCAAACAACTCCCGGAATCAGAGCTTTGCCATTGGTATCAAAAGACTACCAATTATAGCATCAAGCGTTTCCTTTACAACAGAAAGGCCGCCGCCGGCTTCAAGGCCCGGACGGGGCCACAGAGCGAGGGTCCTTTTCAATGGGTGATAAGCGAATTTCAGGCCGGCTTCCTCCAGTGCCGCCCTCTGGGAAGCGTCCAGTTTCAGGTCGGAGAGCTCGAGCCGGTCGCGGCGCCAGGTCAGCGAGGCTGCCCCCAGCACGCCGGCCCGGAGGCGTATTTCTTGCATGCTTAAAAGATTATACACGACTTCAGGCACCGGACCGAAGCGATCTTCCAGCTCGGTCCTGACCTCGGCAAGCCCCTGTTCGTCGCGGGCGGCGGCGATGCGGTGATGGATGTCGATCCGGGCCGCTTCCAGCGGGATGTAATCCGCCGGGATGAAGGCATCCACGTCCACATCCAGGCGCGCCACCCGTGATTCCTCGATGGGCTTGTCCTTGAGGTCCGCCACGGCGCGCTTGAGCAGATCGCAGTACATGTCAAAACCGACCGCGGCCACGTGCCCGGACTGCTCGTCTCCCAGCAGGTTGCCGGCGCCGCGGATCTCCAGGTCGCGCATGGCGATGCGGAAGCCGGAACCCAGTTCGGTGTACTCGCTCAGGGTCGATAGCCGCGCCACGGCCTCCGGAGTCAGCAAAGCGGCCGGCGGGTAGAGCAGATAGGCGTGGGCGGTGGCTTCGGACCTGCCAATGCGGCCGCGGATCTGGTAAAGCTGCGCCAGCCCCAGCTGGTCGGCGTGGTCGACGATGAGGGTGTTGGCCGTCGGAATATCGAGGCCGCTCTCGATGATGGAGGTGCAGACGAGCACGGCGGCCTCCCGGTTGAGGAAGGAGACCATCACCGACTCCAGCTGCCGCTCCGGCATCTGGCCATGGGCTACCAGCAGCACCATGCCAGGCATCAGCGCCCTCAGCTCCTCCGCCTTCTCCTCGATGGTCTCCACCCGGTTGTGCAGGAAGAAGACCTGGCCGCCGCGGCCGGCTTCCCTCTTGACAGCCTGCGTGACCAGCCCGTCATCATACTCGCCCACGAACGTGCGGATGGGGTTGCGGCCGGGCGGCGGCGTCTCCATGACGCTGATGTCGCGGATCCCGGCCAGCGACATCTGCAGGGTCCGGGGGATGGGAGTCGCCGAGAGGCTGAGCACGTCCACCTTCAGCCGCAGCTGCCTGAGCGTCTCTTTTTGCACTACCCCAAAACGCTGCTCTTCATCAACGATGACCAGGCCCAGGTCCCGGGGGACGACGTCCGCCGAGAGCACCCGGTGGGTGCCGATCAGCACGTCGATCTTCCCGTCGCGGAAAGCCGCGGCGATGCGCCGGCCTTCGGCAGGGGAGCGGAACCTCGAGATCATCTCGACCTGTACCGGAAAGGGCTTGAAGCGGGTGGAAAAGGTGCCAAAGTGCTGCAGCGCCAGCAGGGTGGTCGGCACCAGCATCAGCACCTGTTTCCCCTGGGAGGCCGCCTTGAAAGCCGCCCTCAGGGCCACTTCGGTCTTGCCGTAGCCGACGTCGCCGCAGATGAGGCGGTCCATGGGATGCGGCGATTCCATGTCGTCCTTGACGTCTTCGATGGCAGCCGCCTGGTCGGGCGTCTCCAGATAGGGGAAGGCGGCCTCCAGTTCCATCTGCCACTTGCCGTCGGGATCGAAAGCGCGCCCCGGCAGGTTCTGCCTGACCGCGTAGAGCTGCAGGAGCTCACCGGCCATCTCGCGGGCCGCAGAGCGGGCGCGGGCCCGCGCCAGCCCCCAGGCGCGGCCGCCCAGCTTGTTGAGCGGCGGCGCGCCGGTGCCGGCGCCGATATAGCGTGAGACCTTGAATATCTGTTCCTGGGGGACGTACAGGCGGTCGTCTCCCTTGAAGCGCAGGTCCAGGTAATCGCGGGTGACCCCGGCCACCGTTTTTGTCTCGATGGACTCGAAGATGCCGATGCCGTGGTCCTGGTGCACTACATAGTCGCCCGGGGTCAGATCACGAAAACTGAGCAGGGAGCGGCCGCCCAGCGCCAGTTGCTGGCTGCGGGCGGCGCGGCTGGGCCTGAGTAGCGCCCGCTCGCCGAATACGGCCAGACCCAGTTCCTTGCTCACAAACCCCGCCGGGGCGGCGCCGGCCACCAGCCAGGCGCCGGGACCGTCCGGAAGCCGGCCCCCCGTCTCCAGCAGGCTCGCTTTCCCCGCCAGGATATGTTCAGCCCGGCGGGCGGCGCCCTCGGTGGCGAAATAAATGAAGACCTTGAGCCCCTGCCCGACCAGCCGCTCCAGCTGCCGCGTGGATTCAGCCGGCCGGCGCGAGCCGAAGTTGATGCCGGTAACGGGGAACTGGTAAGGCTGGTCCTGAGGCAGGCGGTCGACAGTCAGCCGGACGCCGGCATCGAGCCCCCCTTCCAGCTCCTCCGGGCTCAGGAAATGTGCGCCCGGCTCCTCCCCTTCCAGGAGCCCGGATACGTCCTCCCAGAATGAATTCACCGGTTCCTGAGCCAGCGCCGGGTCAACCAGGCAAAATATCAGACCGGCCGGAGGCACAAGCAACAGGCCGCCTCCACGCCCGCCGCCGCGTTCGGGCTCCGCCGTGACGTAGACCGTGGTCTCCGATTCCGATGACAGGGAGCGCTGGGTGAAAGGGGAGAGCCGCCGCAGCGATTCCAGCTCGTCCCCCCAGAACTCGGCCCTCATCGGCGCCGTCTGCGTAGAGGAAAAGAAATCGATGATGCCGCCCCTTACCGAGAACTGGCCGGGCTCTTCCACCTGGGGCGTCCTTTCGTAGCCGAGCCCGGCCAGCAGCTCGATTATTCGGTCGAATCCCGGTTGTCCTCTTCCGTTTTTGCCAATGGTGAGGGGCGCCGGCCACCCGGATGGATCCAGGTCGCGCTCCATCAGCGCCGTCGCCTCGGCCACAACGATGCATTTCTCTCCGCCCGCCAGGGCGGCCAGGGCGGCGTGCCGGTGACCAGCCGCCTGGGAGGAAGAGATGAGACCGCCGCCGGCAACGGCGCTCAGTCCGGGGAGAAGCCTCACGGGCGCCGGCGAGAAAACCGCCAGGTCCGCCGCCAGCCGCCCGGCGCTGGCAGTATCGGGCGCCACGACCAGAAGCGCGGCTTCCCCCCAGACGGCCTCTTTCAGCGCCGCCAGCAGATATCCATGGAAAAAGTGGGGTGCGTAGGCCCGCACCGGACCGGACTCGAGCGCCTGGGCCAATTTATGGAATTTATCCTGGTCCTCGATGTAAGCAGTCAGTTGCATGAGCTGGATTGTATCGTAAGGATTTCCGGGGTCCTGCATACGTGGTGTCTACCCTGAGGAGCCGCAGCCGATGCCTGCGGCCTTAAATTCCAGAATGACAAAAAAGGAATGTGATTGCCAAGTCAACCGGCATCCCGGCTGTTTGTTTCCGGTTCTCTACGGTTTAACCCACCCTCATTGCCAATCACATCAGGGCAGTGAGGGCCCATCGCCGCCCATTTCCGGCTCTCTGCGGTTGCACCTTCCCATCGCCGTCTCGATGCCTTCAGCGATGATCGTTTCGACGCAGTCCGCCGCCCTTGCCAGCACCCGCCGCAGCTGCTCAGCGAGAACGTCCAGCGGGCCCAGAACCCAGTCGCTGGGATCCATTTCCGGGTCTTCGGGCCGGCCGATGCCGATCCGCACGCGGTTAAAACCATCAGTGCCCAACCGGTCGATAATGCTCACCAGGCCCTTGTGGCCGCCTGCTCCCCCGCCCTGCTTGGCCCGCACTACGCCGAAAGGAAAATCCATGTCATCATGGATCACGATGATGCGGGCGGGCGGGATATGCTTGCCGGCGGCCGCAGCGGCCACGGCTCCCCCGGACTGGTTCATGTAGGTATGCGGGAACAGCAGGCCGGTGGCCTGCCCGCGCACGGAGTGCTCGCACCAGCGCCCCAGATAGCGGCGCCGGGTGCGTCCCATGCCACGGGTGCGGCGGAACTGGTCGGCAGCCATGAACCCGATGTTGTGCCGCGTGTCCCGGTATTCTTCCCCCGGGTTTCCCAGGCCGACGACGAGGAACATCGTTCCCGGCTATTCTTCGGACGGCGCCTCTTCGCCCTCGGCAGCCGGTTTCTCTTCGGCGGCTTCCGCTTCGGCTTCCACGGCCTCCTCGCCTTCCTCCGCCGGCACTTCTTCCTTCACCAGTGTTGGCGGGATGACGCTCGCAACCTGCGCCTCGACGTCGTTGAGGATCTCGACGCCCGGCGGCGGGGTCAGGTCTGAAACCCTGATCGAGTCGCCAATCTGCATCTTTTCCACATCGAACTGGATGCTTTCGGGGATGTCCCCAGGCAGGCAACGGATCTGAAGCTCGCGCAGGCTCTGGTCCATGACGCCGCCATCACGGACGCCGGCGGACTGGCCGGTCAGCTCCAGGCGGACATGGGCCTCAACCGGCTTGTCCATGCGGATTTCCATGAAATCCACATGCAGCATGCCGCTGCCCGCCGGACTGGCCTGATACTCCTTGAGGATGGCCGGATGGGATTTCTTCTTGCCCTCAAAGGTCAGGTTCAAGACGACGCTTCCGCCTTCACTGCCGAGGGCGCGCCGGAGCGCCTTTCCCTCCACGGTGAGCGCCACGGCGTTGTTGCCGCCACTGTAAAGCACACCCGGAATCCAGCCGGTCTGGCGCATGCGGCGCGCTTCGGCGCTGCCAAAGCTGTCCCGCTCTTTGACTATCAGTTCTATTGTCTCCATTGACTCTTCAACTCCCTTGTAATAACAGGCTCATGACGTCAGAACAACTGGTCGTCGCCCTCGAACAGCCGGCTCACCGACTCATCGCTGAAAACGGACTTGATCGTGTCCGCCAGGATCGAGGCGGTGGACAGAACCTTAATTTTGCTGGTCTTTTTCTCAGGATTCAAGGGGAGGGTGTCGGTAACCGCCACTTCCTCGACCTCGGATTCCTCCAGCCTTTCATAAGCCGGCCCCGAGAGCACCGCGTGCGTGGCGGTGGCGCAGACATCCCGGGCGCCCATGTTTATCAGGGCCTGGGCGCCGGCGGTGATGGTGCCGGCGGTGTCGATCATGTCGTCGACCATGATGGCGTGCTTGTCCCTGACGTCGCCGATCACTTCCATGATCTCGGCTACGTTGTGCGCCGGGCGCGTCTTGGTGAGGATGGCCAGGTCAACCGACGGGCCCAGCTTGTCGGCGAACTTCTTGGCCCGCTTGACGCCGCCCACGTCCGGGGAGACCACCACCAGGTCCTCGGGCGCGATCTGCTTGAGGCGGAAATGCCCGGCCAGGATCGAAAGCGCCGTCATGTGATCGACGGGGATGTTGAAAAAGCCCTGCACCTGCCCCTGGTGCAGGTCCATGGTCAGCACCCGGTCGGCCCCCGCCACCTGGAGAAGATCGGCGACCAGTTTGGCGCTGATCGGCTCGCGGCCGGCGCTCTTCTTGTCCTGGCGGCAGTAGCTGAGCCAGGGCATGACCGCGGTGATGCGGCGGGCCGAAGCCAGGCGCGCCGCCTGGATCATGATCAGGAGCTCCATCAGGTTGTCGTTCACCGGGCCGGAGGTGGACTGGATCAGGAAGACGTCGCTGCCGCGGATGTTTTCCCGGTAACGCACGTAGACCTCGCCGTTGCTGAAGGTCTTGATCTCGATGTCTCCCAGCGAGATCTCCATCTTCTCGGCGATCTTCTCACCCAGATCCGGCACGCTGCGGCCGCAAAAAACCATCAGGCGCTTGTGTTTCGGGGTCAGGAAACTGCTCGGGGCCATGTTCACTCCTCTTAAACTTTGTCAAGTAACGGAATTACGGTTTCCCCTCTTTTTCCTTGCCGGAAAACTTCTTCCGGGCGTATCCCTCGATATTCCGCTGGCGGGCTCTGGCGATGCCCAGCGCGTCCGCGGGCACGTCGCCGGTGATCACCGAACCGGCGCCCGTCATGGAGCCGTCTCCCACCTTGACCGGCGCCACGAACACCGTGCCGGCCCCCGTGTGCACCCGGTCGCCGATCTCCGTGCGGTACTTGCGGATACCGTCGTAGTTGGCGGTGATATTGCCGGCCCCGATATTGGTGTCTTTCCCGATGGCGGTGTCGCCCACATAACTCAGATGCGGCACCTTGCTGCCCGCCCCCACCGAGCTGTTTTTGATCTCCACGAAGGCGCCGGCCTTGGCGCCCTCTTCCAGATGGGCTCCCGGACGCAGATACGCGAACGGGCCCACGTTGCAGCCGCTGCCGATCCGGGCGCCGCTGACGTAAGACGAAACCAGGCTGACGCCGTCGTCGATGACCGTATCGATGACCGTGGACGAGGGACCGATGACGCAGTTCTCGCCCACCGACGTGGAGCCCGACAGCATGGTCATCGGCTCCAGAACCGTGTCGCGGCCGATGGTTACCCCCGCCTCCACGTAAGTGGTCTCCGGATCGGTCACAGTGACGCCCTGGAGCATGTGGCGCTCCAGAACCCGGCGCCGCATCACAGCTCCCGCCCGGGCCAGGTCCGCGCGCGAATTGACGCCGATGACAGCCTCCGGATCATCCACCTGTTGGGCCAGCACCGCCAGGCC